>JBILQA010000139.1:0-7460 GCA_044373535.1 Akkermansiaceae bacterium
GCCGTCGAACTGGCTCAGCTCATCCATGCAGTCATAGACAATCATCGCTTCGCCGAGTTGCCCGGCAAAGCTGATGACGGCCATCGGGTCGTTGACCCACAAGATCGCGTTGGCGAACTTCGCGCCGCAGCCGCGGGCCAGTACCTGCTTGAGAACCCGGCGGCGCTGCATGTCGATGAAGTGGCCATCGCCCCAGCGGCTCGCCGGCAGGTGCATTTCGAGGATCGTGATATCGCATGGGCCATCCGGCGTGCGCATTTTGACGAAAGGAAAGGAAGTCTGGCTGCAGTGGGTTTCGACAAAAAGCAGCGGGTGGGTGCGCGCCAAGCGGGACAAAAACTGCTGCGGGCGCTGCCAGACCCACTCCCAGCTCAGGTGGCAGATGGCGATGATGGGCACGCTGCGCGCCCAGTCCTCAAGGGCGCGGCGCGATTTCGCTGCGGAACTCCCCAAGAGGGAAGTAGTTGGGAAGGAGCGGCCATGGGGCGGTTGGCTCTGAGGCGCTGGAGAGGATCCAGGGAGGCGTGAGCCGTTGGGTGGAAGAGTTGACATGGCTTTTAAAGGGGGGTTCGTGGTCGACGGCACCGTACCGGGCATGCCCGGGATCCACTGTTTGAGGGGTCCGCGGCGGTGGGCCAGCCAGAGAGCTAGCGCAGCCCGTGCCACCAGCGCCGTCCCTGACTGTCAGCGACCTTCCGAGCACGCGGCGTCCTCCGCCGGGGCATTTTGCCCCACCGTCCCGAGCGAAGTGCAAGGTGCGTAGGTTCTGGCGGGCCGACACAAGCTCCTTGGATCCGGGGCGGTCGCGGATTTGCGGCAGATCCGGCGCTCAACCGGGGTGTTGAAGCACCCCAAGCGCATGGTCCCGCCCCCGGCTTGACCGCAGCAATGAGCTTTTGCCGTGGGCGGGGGAATGTGCCAGCCTTGGTCCGAAGCAATGGCGGGCAAGCTGACGATCACCTTTCTGGGCACAGGAACCTCCGTGGGAGTACCTGTAATTGGCTGCGATTGCGGGGTTTGCCAGTCAAGCGACAGACGCAACCGGCGCACCCGTGCATCGCTCCACGTCCAGACGCCGGAGGCTTCACTCTTAGTGGACAGCGGCCCTGACCTGCGCGAGCAGGCGCTGCGCGAGAACCTGCGGGTCGTTGACGCGGTGCTTTATACCCATGCCCACTTGGACCACATTGCGGGCTTCGACGAGCTGCGGGCGTTTTGCTGGCACCGGGACGCGCCGCTGCCGCTTTACGCGACGCCGGCGTGCCTTGCGAGCCTGCGCCACATGTACGGCTGGGCATTTGCGCCCGAGCAGGCGCACCGCGGTTACGTGCGCCCGGACGCGCGCGAGATCCGCGCGAGCTTCCAGCATGGGGAGTTGAGGATCACGCCCTTGCCGGTGATCCACGCGAGTGTTGAGACGATCGGTTTCTTGTTTGAGCACCCGGGTGCGCCGTCGGTGGCCTATCTTCCTGATGTGAAGGTCATCCCGCCGGCGAGCGCGGCGCTGCTTGGCGGGGTGGACGTATTGATTCTCGACGCCTTGCGTCCAGCGGGCCACACCAGCCATATGTCACTGGATGAGGCACTTGGCTTTGCGGCCAGCAGCGGGGCGGGCGACGTCTGGCTGACCCACCTGAGCCACGAGATGGACGCGCGGACACTGCCGGACTGCCTGCCGGACAATGTGCGGGTCGCCTACGACGGCTTGCGCCTTGAGCTTCCTATCTTTGCCGCCGAACCCCGGACGCCGCCGCGCTCATGATGCGCCTGCCCCTGCTTTTGGTCGTTTGGGTGCTTTTGTCCACGCGCGGCGCGGGGGCCCCGGCGGCGATCAACCCTGCGAGTGTGGCGGTTCTTTATAATACAGCGGATGCGGATGCGGAAAAAATCGCCCGCGCCTATCTGGCCGCGCGCGCCATCCCGGAGGCCAACCTAATCGGCTTGGCGATGCCGTTGACGGAGGAAATCACCCGTCGGCAGTTCGAGACCACGATCAAGGCGCCTCTTATTGCGGTTTTCAACCAGCGCCAATGGTGGCAGCGCGCCAAGGATCAGGACGGGAAAACCCTCCCGGTACAAAACAAGATCCGCGTGCTGGTAACCATCCGCGGCGTTCCGCTCAAGATCGCCCACCTCGTGCCGGCCACCCCGCCGCCGCCGCCCGCACCGGGAGGACTCGCCGCGCATTTCGCTAACCACGACGAGGCCGCCGTCGATTCCGAACTTTCCATTCTGGGCATCGACGGGCTTCCCACCGAAGGCCCGCTGCGCAACCAATATTTCCGCAGCCCCACACCGATCGCCGAGGCCAAGCTGCCATTTCTTCTCCTTGTCGGACGCATCGACGCGCATACTCCGGACGTTTGCCTGCGGATGATCCGCGACGCGGTCGACACCGAGCGCTCCGGCCTCTGGGGACGAGCCTTCGTCGACATCGCCAAAAAAATCCCCGAAGGCGACCAGTGGCTGGAGAACATCATCACGGCCAACCGCAAGCTGGGCATCCCGACGGTGGTCGACCGCAACCCGGAGACCCTGCCGACCAATTATCCGATGACCCAGGCCGCCCTTTACTATGGCTGGTACTCGGGCAACCGCGACGGGCCGCTGCGCAACCCGGGGTTCAGGTTTAGACGGGGAGCGGTGGCGATCCACATCCACTCGTTTAGCGCAATCCAGTTGCGCAATCCCGAGGCAAACTGGAGCGCCGCCCTGCTGGCCCATGGAGCGGCCGCCACGGTTGGCAACGTCTACGAGCCCTATCTCGGGCCCAGCCACAACCTGGACGTCCTCCACGAGCGCCTGCTGGCCGGTTTCTCGCTGGTGGAGGCTGCCTACATGGCCCTCCCGGTCCTTTCCTGGCAGAGCGTTGTGCTTGGCGACCCGCTCTACCGGCCATTTGCCCAGCTCGAGAGCCAGGGCGGCGAGGTCCTTCCGGCGGACCGCGAGTTCCGCGCTCTCCACGTGGCCACCATCCGCTGGAAGGATGATCCGGCCGAACTCCAGACGCGCCTGCGCGAGGCAGCCCTTCTTGGCAACAGCGGCACTCTTTATGAAGCACTTGGCCTCATGATGCTCGACCGCGGCTTGTCCGGCGATGCCATCACCTTGTTCAACTCCGCGCGCATCTCGTTCATCCAGCCCGCCGACCAAATCCGCCAGGAACTCCACTTGGCTGACATTGACCGTGGCGCCGGGCGCAAGGCGGCAGCCGTCACCCGACTGCGCGATATCTCCGGCAAGTTCATGACTGCCCCCGAGCGGGAGGCAGCCAAATCTTTGCTCCAGACTCTCGATCCGCCGCCGAAAAATCCGGCCATTCCGCCGCAATAGCTCGCGGCCCTCTCCCCCTCCCCCCAAAAATGGACTACGCCAAACTGCTGGCGGCAGATGAACTGTGCTTCATCGCCGCGGAATCCCCGCCGGACTCCCTGCCGGAGTCCCTGCCGGATGAAATCACCCTCCAGGCGCTTTGGTTCTCCGGCGCGCTTGGACGCACCTTTCTGACCACCGACGGCGAGGAACTCGAAGTCATCCAGTTCGGCGAGTGGAACCGCGGCGCCGGACCCGACTTCCTCCACACTTCCATCACCATCGCCGGCCGCCTCCGCGTCGGCCCCCTGGAACTCGACCTGCGCGCCTCTGATTGGGAAAACCACGGCCACGCCGATAACACTCACTTCAATGAGGTCGTTCTCCACGTCTTCTTCATCCACTCCACCGCCGGGCGCACCTTCACCCGCACCCGCGAAAACCGCGCCGTCCCGCAGCTCATCGTCCCGCGCGAGCGCTTGGCCGAAGCCCTCGACCTCCCGCGCCATCCCGTCGCCATCGCCCGCCCCGGCCGCTGCAACCTGCCGCTCCAGGGAATGAGCGAAACGTCCATCCTCTCCCTGCTTGCCCAGGCGGCACGCCACCGCGCCGCGCGCCGCGCCCGCCGTTTCCGCCGCGTCGCCGATGCCCACGGGCCGGACGCGGCGCTCTTTCTGGCTCTCGCCGAAACCCTCGGGTACCGGCCTAACAAGCTGGCGATGACCCTGCTGGCCCAGCGCCTGCCCCTGCAAAAGCTGCGCAGCCACATCGACCTGATAGAGCCGGCCCTGTTTGGCCTGGCGGGGTTTCTCCACCCGGACCTCCACGCGCGCGCGCCGCAGGACTCCCAAGCGTATCTGCGCGAGCTGTGGGAACGCTGGTGGCGCCTGCGCGGCGAGCTCGAAACCCAAAGACCTATCCATTGGGAAAGCTCCGCGCTGCGCCCAACCAATCACCCCCACCGCCGCCTCGGCGCGCTGGCCTGCATCGTCGCCGACTGGCCGAAATTCCGCCGTCTGGCGCTGGCCCGGCCATTCTCGCCGCAGGCGCTGGAAGCCTACCTGAGGAGCCTCCGCCACCCGTTCTGGTCCCGGCGCTTCTCGCTGAGCTCCAAAGCCTCGTCCAAGGACCTTGCGCTCTTTGGCGCGGACCGCGCGCGGGATTTCCTCGCCAGCCACCTCATCCCGCTGGCCCTCGAGGACGACCCGGCCTTCGACTGGGACCGCTACGCCCGGCTCCCCGCGCCGCCGCAGAGCGATCCGGTCAAGCGCGCCGCCATCCGCCTCTTCGGCAACCACCCGAGCCGCCGCTTGTTTGTTAGGAAGCTCTACCAGCACCAGGCGCTCCTGCAGATCTACCAAGACTTTTGCTTGGCCGACTCGAGCGGCTGCGCGGCCTGTCCGTTTCCCGAACAACTCGACGGCTAGATGAACGCGATGGAAGCCTACGTGGCGCTCAACGCGCTGCCGCGCATCGGTCCGGTGCGCATCCGCCGGCTGCTTGAGCGCTTCGGCACGCCCCAGGCGGTGCTCGCCGCGCGGCCCGAGAGCCTGCGCGGCGTCGAGGGCATCGGCCCGGAAACCGCGGCGATCCTGCTTGCCTGGCAGGACCATGCCGACCCGGGCGCGGAACTTGCCGCCGCGCAGGCGCGGGGGCTAACAGTCCTCACCGAGCTCTGCGCGGGCTACCCGGCGCCGCTGCGCGCGACTTATGACGCGCCGGTGGTCCTTTATGTTTGGGGGCGGCTGGAGGATGGCGACCGGCATGCGGTGGGCGTCGTCGGCTCACGCAAGACGACCCACTACGGGCTGCAGGCGGCCAGGAAGCTCTCGTTCCAGCTGGCCCACGCGGGGCTCACGGTGATCTCTGGCCTCGCGCGCGGGATCGACACGGCCGCCCACGAGGGCGCGCTGGCGGCCAATGGACGGACCGTTGCCGTGTTAGGCTCCGGGCTGGCCAAGCTCTATCCACCCGAAAACCTGGCGCTGGCGGAGAAAATCGCCGACGGCCGCGGCGCGGTGGTTTCCGAGTTTCCGCTCCAGACGCCGCCGGACAAGCAGACCTTTCCGATGCGCAACCGGATTGTGGCGGGCTGGGCGCGCGGGATCCTCGTCGTCGAATGTGCCGAGCGCTCCGGGGCGATCATCACCGCCAACCTGGCAGCCGAGTACGGCAAGCAGATCTACGCCGTCCCGGGGCCGATCACCTCGCCTAACTCGGCAGGCTGCCACCAGCTCATCCGCCAAGGTGCCACCCTGGTCACCAACGGCGAGGACATTCTCGAGGACTATCAGACCCTCTCGCTAACCGGAACCGCGGCGCCCCCGACCGCCCCGCCACCTGAGCTTGCCGGCACCGAGGCCGAGGTCTTCGCCGCCCTTGGTCCGGAGGCCGTGGCGGTCGACGACCTGATAGAATCGACCGGCCTGCCCGCCTCGGCCGTCTCCATCACCCTGATGCGCTTGGAAATCAAGGGGCTGGTCCGCCAGTTGCCCGGCTTCCTCTATGCGCGCAAATAGCCCGCAGCGAAGCGGGCGAGAGCTTCTCTCACTTTTCCGCCTGCGCGCGCAGCCATGCGGGGCGGTCCGTGCACAGGCCGGCCACCCCGGCGGCCATCAGGCGCTTGGCCAACGCGGGGTCGTTGACCGTCCAAACGTAGGTTGGCAGTCCGGCGGCCTTCAACTTGGCGACAAACGCCGCGTCGAGGGGGAATTTCCGGCTCAGGAACAGGCCGTCGAACTTCCCCGCCACGCCATGCTTAACGAGATCCTCCACGCCCGGGGTGCTGGCCAAAAACCCCTTTGGCTCAACGATCCAACAAACCTTGTGGTCCGGATGGCGGCGCTTGGCCTCAGCCATGAGGGCGAAATCGAAGCCGATGAGAACCATCTGCTCGGGGGGCCGGCCGGAGGCGTCCATCACCCGCGCCAACTCGTCAAGCGCCCCGGCGCCGCACTTCAGCTCAATGAATACCCGCTTGCCGGCCGGCAGAAGCGCAAGCACCTCCGCGAGCGCCGGAATCCGCGTGCCGCGCCACTTTGCGTCCTTCCAGGCGCCCGCGTCCAACTGCTGCAGGGCGCCTAACGGGGTTTCCGCCACCTTGTAGTTGGCCCCGGTCGTGCGCTGGGTGGTCGGGTCATGGATGACGACCAGACGGCCGTCCTTGGTGAGGTGGATGTCCAGCTCGATGGCGTCGCCCCCCTGCTCGAGGGCCCGCTTGAAGGCCGGCAGGGTGTTTTCCGGAGCGTCATGGGCGCCCCCGCGGTGGCCAATGATCTCCGTGGCATTGGCAGGGGCGGTTGTCATGACGAGCAGAATGATTCTCAGCAGCCAAGTCATTGGGACAGAGCCCACCATTAGTCCAGAGGGCCCGCTGGCGCAAGGAATGGGTTCCCCAGCGGTTGGATCCGTCCGATGCAGCGCCCTCGCCGCCCTGACCGGGTGACCTGCCGCTCAGCGGGCCTCCTCGTGCGCGGGCGCGCGGAGGCGGGTTTTTTCGCCTTCGGCGGGGCCGCTTTTCAGGGGCCGAAAAAAAACGCACCTTGCCAAACGGGCTTCCGCCCCTCTAGTGCTCGCTCGGCTGGCGGATTGCTCTGCCGCTTCCCCCACCGACTCTTCATACCATGGGCAAGATCCTTATTATCGCCGAAAAACCCAGCGTGGCCACCGACCTCGCCAAGGCTCTCGCTCTAACCGAACTCGGAAGATTCGACAAAAAGGGTGCCGGCCGCGACATCTACTTCGAGAACGACAAGGCCGTCATCACCTCCGCGGTTGGCCACCTCGTCGAGCTCAAGATGCCCACCGGCCCTAATGGCAAGAACCTGGCCTGGAACTTCAACGTCCTGCCCGCGATCCCGGAAAAGTTCGAGCTCCAGCCGATCGAGGCCTCCGAGGCGCGCCTCAAGCAAGTCCTTAAGCTGGCGGCGCGCAAGGATGTGGACACCATCGTCAATGCCTGCGACGCCGGCCGCGAGGGCGAACTCATCTTCCATTACATCCTCGAAATCGGCGGTGTCACCAAGCCCGTCAAGCGCCTCTGGATGCAGTCGATGACCAACCAGGCGATCCTCGACGCCTGGAACCGCCTGCGCTCCGGCGCGGAGATGCAGGACCTCACCGATGCCGCGAAGTGCCGTTCGGAGTCT
>JBILQA010000140.1:0-7450 GCA_044373535.1 Akkermansiaceae bacterium
CGGAGGTGTGGTCGAAGTGGAGGGTGAGGGCGCGCGGGGTGGCGGCATAGCGGTCGGCGGGGGTGACGCGCGGGCGCAGCGTGACGAGCGCCGTTGCGGTGGAGCCGTCGATGGTGAGGGAGGCAACGCTCAGGTCGTGGAACTCGCAGCCATGGTTGTCGTTGAGGAAATAGAGGAATCCGGAGAGGAGTTCCTCGCGGGGATAGGTGGCGTTGAGGTGCGCCTCGGGGATGTCCAGGGCGACGGAGTCGGCAAGGAGGGATTCAAACCTGCGGGCGCGAAGGTGACTTGCCGGAGGGCTCAGCGGCGAGGTGAAGGTGGCGGCCTCAAAGAGGCCATCGATGCGCCGATGGATGGCCTGGGTGTCGGACGTGAGCCAAAGGGTGAGCCCAATGGCGCCGAGGACGGCGGTGGAGACAGCAATGAGAAAGCGGCCCGGCATGCCACCAGCGTGGCCGAATGAGCCCGCGTGGGAAAGGGATTTCCCTAACCGTGGAGGCAAGCGCTTGCCATGGGTGGCGCGGTGACTATGGTCGCGCATCGACGATGACGCCCTTGCTGCGCAAACTTTTGGGGATGAACTGGGTTCTCGTACTGACGATGTACGGGTTGCTCATCTTTGGGGTGTTCGCCATTGAGAGTGCGGCGCGCCACCTGACGGGCGGTGGGGTGTACTACGCGGGGATGCAGAAGAAGTGGATCATTCTCGGGACGCTGGTGTATTTTGCTGCCGCGCTAACCGACTACCGCTGGATCCGCTGGCTGGGTCCGCCGTTTTATCTGGTTTCCCTTGGCCTGGTTTTGGCCGCGCTGAAGGCCGATGACGCCGTCCACCAGCTGCATTTTGGCGGCTTCAGCTTCCAGCCGGTGCAGCTGTGTGTTGCTGCGGGCATTGTACTGACCGCCTCGTTGCTCCAGGACCTGCCGCGGCTGTGGCGGTTTTTCTCCGCGCCGTTTGTGAAAATGGCGATCATCGGGGTGCTAACAGGCATTCCCTTCCTCGTGGTCGTCAAGATGGGCGACATGGGCTCGGCGATCGTATGGATGCCCGTGGCGCTGGTGGCGATGATTGTCAGCGGGATGCCGTTTCGGCACCTGATATTGCTCGGGCTAACAGGGCTGACGTTCCTGCCGATCATCTACTTCGGGGTGCTGCCGGTGGTGTCGGAGCGGGGCACCGAGCGCATTGAATTGTACTTGGACATGCTGCAGGAGCGCGAGGTGGACATCAGCGGGGTGGCCTACGCGCCGTACTATGTGTCCATGGCGGTGGGCAAGGCCGGGTGGCCCGGGATTGGCTGGAATGCGACGGCGGAACGCGGGTCGCTGCATGCGAAGCGATTCATTCCGTGGCAAACAGCGCACAACGACTTCATCTTTGCGGTGATAGCTGAGGAGCAGGGGTTCCGCGGCAGCCTGCTGTTAATTACAGCCTTTGCGCTGCTGCTCATCCAGTGTCTGTTTGTGGCGTTCTACAGCCGTGACGTGAGCGGGCGGGTATTGGTTGCAGGGATCGTGGCGCTATTTTTCGCGCACATCTTTGAGAACATAGGGATGTGTGTGCTGCTGATGCCGATCACCGGCATCCCGCTGCCGCTGATCAGTTATTCGGGGACCTTCGTGGTGATCACGATGTTCCTGTTGGGATTGGTGCAGAGCGTGTGGATCCACCGGAATTCGGAGACCGACAGTGGCCGTGGGCAGCCGGACTGGGACTGATGCTATCTAGCGGCCGCGCAACCAGGCGTCGATGCCCCCGGTGAGGTGGCTGACATTGGTGAAGCCGTGGGCAAGGAGGAGTGCCGCAGCTTTGGCGCTGCGCATGCCGGAGCGGCAATGGAGAAGGATTTCCCGGTTGTGAGGGATCTCGTCGAGGCGGTTGTTGAGGGAACCAAGCGGGATGGAGACGCTGCCGGGGATGCTGCGGGAGGCGTGTTCGTCGGGCTCGCGCACGTCGATAAGAAAGGGCGGGCGTGGACTGGCGATGCGGCGGTTGAAGTCCTCGACCTCGATGGAAGGAACGGCCATGGGGTGTGAATCGCAGCCGACCTGAGAACGGGTTTCCTGGTTGTTGGGCGAGAGGATAGATGGGGCGTCGCCGCAGAGGGCGCAGGCCGGATCGCGCCGGAGGCGGATTTCGCGGAAGGAGGTTTGCAGGGCGTCGTAGCAAACAAGGCGCCCTAGCGGTGGGGTGCCGATGCCGAGGATCAGTTTGATGGCCTCCATGGCTTGGAGTGAGCCGATGATGCCGGGCAGGACGCCCAGGACGCCGGCCTCGGCGCAGCTTGGTGCGCTACCGGCGGGAGGAATGGCAGGCAGCATGCAGCGGTAACAGGGGCCGCCGAGGTGCGGGGCAAAGACGCTCAGCTGCCCTTCAAAGCGGAAGATCGATCCGTAAATGTTGGGCTTGCGCTGGAGGAAGGCGATGTCGTTAGACAGGAAGCGGGTGGGGAAGTTGTCCGAGCCGTCGAGGATGAGATCATAGCCGGAGGCGATGCGCGCGGCGTTGTCGGGGGTGAAGAGCTCGGCATGGGGCTCGATGTGGACGTGGGGATTGATATCGGCGAGGCGAGCCATCGCACTGGCGAGCTTGGACTGGCCAAGCATCGACTCGCCGTGGAGGATTTGGCGCTGGAGGTTGGAGAGCTCCACCTGATCCGGGTCGACCAGGCCGATGCGGCCAACGCCCGCGGCGGCCAAATAGAGCGCGGCGGGTGACCCGAGGCCCCCCGCGCCGATAAGCAAGACGCTGCCTGCCTTGAGTTTATGCTGCCCCGCGGGGCCAAGCTCGGGGAGGATGAGGTGGCGCGCGTAGCGGGCGGATTCGGCGGCGCTGAGGTCTTGCTGGCTCATGGGACGCGCCAGCATAGGAAGGTGCGGGCCGGCATGCAACCGATTCGCCACTTGACCGGCGGCAATCCGAAGAGGATGGAGAGACCATGTCGGAAGTTAGATCCACCTTCACCCTGACGCCGGGCAGTCGGGCGCCGGAGTTCGAGTTGCCAGACGCGCACGGGGAGCGCCACGAGCTTGCCGGGTTGGCGGGGCCGCAGGGCTTGCTGCTGGTGTTCGCCTGCAACCATTGCCCGTTTGTCATCCACCTGGCCGGCGAGGTCGGCGCGTTGGCCGCAGCGGCCAAGCAGCGTGGGATCGGCACTGTGGCGATCAACTCGAACGACCTCGAGCGCTTTCCGGCGGATGCGCCTGAGAAGATGCTCGAGTTTGCCGCCCGCTTCGGTTGGGAGTTCCCCTATCTGGTCGACGCGAGCCAGGACGTGGCCAAGGCGTACGCGGCGGCCTGCACGCCGGACTTCTATCTGTTTGATGGCGGCCTGCGGTTGTTTTACGCGGGGCAATTTGATGCGAGCCGGCCGGGAACCGGGTTGGCTGACGGGGCGGACCTAGCGGGTGCGATCGAGCGGATGCTCGCTGGTGGCGAGCCGCCGGTGGGCGCCCGGCCAAGCAGTGGGTGCAACATCAAATGGAAGCCGGGCAACGAGCCGACATGGTTTGGCTAGAGTTTTTCCGCGCATGATGCTGGTCGGCGGGTATTGGCGCGCATAGGCTCAGAGGCGACCACCATGGACACCTTGATCAAGGATCTAACAGCGGGCGTTGAGCTCGACCTGCAGCAAATCGACTCAGCCGCAGCCGTCTTGCTCGACCCGGCGGCAGACGACGGGCGCAAGGCGCAGCTGCTAGAGGCGCTGAGCCGCAAGGGCGAGACGCCCGCGGAGATTGCGGGCTTTGTTGAGGCGTTCCTGCGCCACGCGGTCGACCCGCAGCTTGGCGATCTTGATCTAGCGGGGCCAACCATCGACGTGTGCGGTACGGGGGGCGACAAGCTCGACCTGTTCAACGTTTCAACGACGGCAATGTTTGTGGTGGCGGGTGCGGGTGGCTACGTCATCAAACACGGCAACCGTGGCATCACCTCAAAGAGCGGCGGTGCTGACGTGTTGGAGGCACTGGGGGTGCGCATCGACATGGGGCCCGAAGGGCTGCGGCGCAGCCTCACGAAGGCCGGGGTGGGCTTCCTGTACGCGCCGCTCTATCATCCGGCGTTCAAGGCGGTGGCGCCTGTGCGTGCCGAGTTGGCGCAGCGGGGCGTGCGGACGATTTTCAACCTGATAGGGCCGCTGTTGAACCCGGGGCGCCCGGAGTGTCAGCTCGTGGGAGTGTTTGAGCGCAGCTTGGTGCCGGCCTTCGCGGAAATCCTCCAGCGTCTCGGGCGCCAGAGCGCGTGGGCGGTCCATGGGGCGACTCAGGATGGCCGCTCGGTCGACGAGGTAAGCCTGATGGGCGCAACCCAAATCTGCAAGGCGAGCGCCTCGGGGGAGCTGGCCGCCGAGGAGATCAATCCGGCGGATTTTGGCCTGCAGGTTGCCCGGGTTGAGGAGCTGCAGGGTGGCGACGCCGCGCGCAACGCGGAGATCCTCGAGGCGGTGCTAACAGGCAGGGAGCGCGGGCCGCGGCGCGACATGGTGTTGCTCAACTCGGCGGCGGCGCTGGCGTGCTGTGGGCTGTGCGACCATGTTGGTGAAGGGTTGGCGCTGGCGGGCGAGGCGATCGACAACGGCGAGGCACACGCGCGGCTGCGGCTGTTGCGTGAGATCAAGGACTGAACGTGATGGTGGGAACTGACGAGGTGGCATCCGTGGCGCGGCGGTTTAGCTTGGCCGGGCCTGTTAGCGCGGTTGCGCCGATCGAGGTGGGTATCATCAACGCGACGTTTTTGGTGAGCTGCGGGGCGACACGCTATGTGGTGCAGCGGCTCAACGCGACGGTGTTCGGTGATGCCGAGGCGGTGCTGGCCAATGTGGCACGCGTGAGCGAGCATGTGGCGCGCAAGGTTGCCCTGAGTGGAGGTCGGACACTGACCCTGGTGTTGGCCGTCGCTGGTGGCGGATGGTTGAGGGACGAGGGTGGGAGTTACTGGCGGTGTTATGATTTCCTCGAGGGCTGCAAGAGCGTGAATTCGGTCGCGACGCTTGGGCAGGCGCGCGAGGCAGGGCGTGCATTTGGCGAGTTCCTGCGGCTGGTGGGCGACTTGCCGGCCGCCGAGCTGGTGGAAACCATCCCGGACTTCCATCAAACTGCGGTGCGCTACGAGCGGCTGTTGGCCGCCGTCCACGCGGACCGCTGTGGCCGGGCCGGCGGGGTGGCGGCGGAGCTTGCGGCGATTCGTCAGCGCGAGCCATTGACGACGAGGTTTCAAGCCTTGGAGGAGCGCGGCGTGGTGCGGCGCCGGGTGGTGCACAATGACACGAAAATCAACAATGTGATGTTCGACGAGGTGACGGGCAAGGCGGTATGCGTCATTGATCTCGACACCGTCATGCCTGGGCTTGCGCTGCATGACTTTGGCGATCTGGTGCGCAGTGCTGCGAATCCGGCCGCCGAGGATGAGCGCGATCTTGAGAAAGTGGTGCCGCGGATGGATGTCTTCGGAGCCCTTGCCGAGGGCTTCCTCGCCGGGGCCGGTGACGCGCTCAGCGAGTCGGAGCGCAGGGAGCTCGCCGTCGCGCCCCAGGTGCTTGCCTTGGAGCTGGCGATGCGCTTTCTAACAGACCACCTGTGCGGGGATGTTTACTTCCAGATTCAGCGCGCCGGGCAGAACCTAGACCGTTGCCGGGCACAGCTTGCCTTGTTGGGGGGCTTTGAGGCTGCCGAGCAGGAGATGACGCGGCGGATCGCGCAGCTGTCCTGCTAGGTCGCGCCGTGCCAGCGCTTGCCGCGGGGGCAAAAAACCCCCTCCGAGGCCAGGGCCTCAGGAGCGGGCGGGCGGACCGGGGTGGCGTCATCCGGCTAACAAACTCTACCGGGCGGTGCCGTAGGCCGGTGCTGGAGCGCCATTCCTGCGGGCTTCCTCGAGGGCATCCTCGGCGGTTTGGGTTCCGCGGTTAGACGGTCTGAGCGCCTTATCCGGCTTGCTGGTGGGACGGCCAACCCCGCCGCTGGCGGCTTGGGTTGGGGGCGTAACCACGCGGCGGGATGCCACACCTGAGCCCTGAGCCCTGCCATCCTCAGGCTTTGCGGACTGGACATAGGGCTGCTGGGTGGTGGCGGTGACACGCCCCTGGCTGCTTGGGCGGCCTTGCGTGCCGGTGGAGTAGCGCGGGTCGAGCGGGGCGTTGCGCTCACCTTGATAGGTTTGCGGGTAGCCTTGGCGTGGTTGGCTGCCGGACGGGTAGGATGAGCGATGGTCGCGCGAGTCGTACTGGCGTGATTCATACTGGCGTGAGTCATACTGGCGCGAGTCGCGGCGAGGGGCGGGCGCGGCCTCGACCTGGCGTGCCCACGAGTAGTCACTGCTGCGGTAGGCGCTGCGGCGGTCGTAGTTACTCAGGGTGATGCTGGTCACGCGCGACGGCGGGGCGATCCTGTTATACCCAGGACGCCAACCGTAGGGGTGGGGCGCGCCGTAGACAACCACCGGGCGGTAGCCGATCGGGTAATAGCCGTAAAGGTACGGGTCATAGTAGGCGCGGCGGTTGTAGTCGTAGTAGGCGCGCACGCTTGGGTCATAGCCCCAGCGCGGGCTGCTGGTGGCAATGAAGGTGGTGGTGGAAAACGACGAACCGCCGTAGCCGTAGCCTTGGCCGTAACCGTAGCCCGAGCTGGCGTAGCCACCCGCGGGGTAGCCACCCGAGGCATAGCCACCAGAGGCGTAGCCGCCCCCGCCGTAGGGGTCAGCGCAGGAGCTCAGCGCCAGCGAGCCGGCCACAGCCGCCAAGCCGATGGCCAGATAGGAGTTTGGTTTTTTGGACATGATAAGCACCATAGCCGCAAACCGCGGGTTCTCCATTTATTTTCGCTTTGCTAACAGTTGGTTGTTAGCGTCACAACACACTCGAGGTGTCGGGTATGGGGGAAGAGATCGAAGGGTTGGACCGACTCGATGGCGTATCCGGCGTCGTGGAAGGCGACGAGGTCGCGGGCCTGGGTGGCGGGGTTGCAGGAGACATAGACGACGCGGGCGGGGCGGAAGGCAAAGAGTTGGGCGAGGAACTCGGGGTCGCTGCCGCGGCGTGGGGGGTCGATGACCACGGCGGTTAGGTTGGCGGGGAAGTCGATTTTCTCGAAGATGGCCTCGGCGGAGGCGGCGAGGAAGGAGGCGTGGGCAATGTTGTTAGTCTCGGCATTGCGGCGCGCCCAGGCGACGGAGGACTCTGAGACCTCGACACCGAGGACCTTTTCAAACGAGGAGGCGAGGGTGAGGGCAAAAAGGCCCGAGCCGCAGTAGGCGTCGACGAGGAAGCGCGCGCCGCCAGCGGAGGCCTGTTGGGCGACATACTGGGTGAAGGCTGGGAGGATGAAGGGATTGTTTTGGAAGAAGTCCCCGGCGAGGAAGTCGAAGCGGAGGTCGCCGACGGATTCGGTGACGACGGAGTTGGGGTTGGTTTCCACTGAGTCACCGGTGGTGCGCAGGAGGAGGGTGGCGCCGCGC
>JBILQA010000141.1:0-7437 GCA_044373535.1 Akkermansiaceae bacterium
GCCAGCTTTGAGGATCTCGCCAAGAAGCATTCCGCCGACGCATTCGCCGCGGAGGGTGGCAAGTGGCCCGAGCAGAACCGCGCGGATTTGTCGCCGGAGTTTGCCGGCATTATCTTTGATGCGCCGCTCAACAAGCTCATGGGCCCGCTTGAGGACCCCGCCGGCTTCACCGTCATCAAGGTGCTCAGCCGAGAGCTCGGGCCCGCGCCGGAATTCTCCAAGGTGCGCGAGCTCATGGAGGAGCGCGTGCGCCGCAAGAAAAGCGCCACCCGCTACGATGCTTGGATGGCCGGCCTGCGCAAGCGCGCATGGATCGAGAAGAAATGACCGGATAATGGCCGGATCTAACACCCCAGTGGCGCGTCCTGCCAGGCAGGGCGCCAAGCGCATCGGCATTACCCTTGGGGATCAGGCCGGCATTGGCCCCGAGATTGCCGAGGCGGCGCTAGCTGAGCTGGCAGGGCTGGCGGGCTTTGATGGATTTAGCTTTGAGGTCATTGGCGAGAAAATCCGTGCCACGCCCGGGCAGCCGGACTTGCACAGTGCCCGGGCGGCGCTGGATGCTTTGGAGTGCGCCGCGGCGCGGCTGGGCGCGGGGTCGCTCGACGCGGTGGTCACCGCGCCGGTCTCCAAGGAGTGGCTTCACCGGGTGGGCTTCGGGTTTCCCGGCCAGACGGAGTTTTTTGCCGCGCGGTTAGGTGCGGATAGCCATGCTATGTGCCTGAGCGGCAAGCATTTAACGGTCGCGCTGGTGACCGTCCACGAGCCGCTGGCCCGCGTGGCAGGGTTGCTTCGGGAGGAGGAGATTGTGCGAATTGGGCGGTTGCTGAGCGAGTTTTGTGTGGCGCGGGGTCTGCGCTCGCCGCGCATAGCGGTCTGCGGCCTCAACCCGCACGCGGGTGAGAACGGCGCCTTCGGTGACGAGGAACAGCGGGTCATCGCTCCGGCGATCGCGGCCCTGCAAGTGGGTTGCCGGCCGGACACCTTCACTGGCCCCTACGCGGCCGACACCGTGTTTCGCGCGGCGGCGGCGGGCGAGTTCGACGCGGTGCTGTGCATGTACCACGACCAAGGGCTCATCCCGCTCAAGCTTTTGGACTTTGACTCCGGCGTGAACGTCACCCTTGGGTTGCCGCGGCCGCGCACCAGTCCGGACCATGGCACCGCCTACGCGATCGCCGGCAAGGGCGTGGCCTCCCACGCATCGATGCTTGCCGCCATCCGCCTCGCCTGCGAACTGGCCTGAGCTGCTAGTCTGCTAAAGGCGCTGCTCCTCGAGGTCATAGATGTCGAACCAGACATAGGCGGGGCGGTTTCTGCGGACAAACTTCTCGCAGTAGTCCTCCAGATAGACCTGGAGCTCGGACGGCAGGTCGCAGACCCGGGTGCAGCGCATCTTGTTATTCCAGGCGACGATCTCTTGGCGGGCGGAGATTTCCGAGTGCTTGGCAACCCACTCTGCGACCTCCTCATCGGTGGTGCCAATGGCGACGAATTCGCGGAAGTCGTCGGCGTCGATCTCGGTGAAATCAAAGAAGATCCGGTCCAGCGGGCAGTTGAAGTGGTATTCGCCGTTGGTGCCGGCAAGCTGGGCGCGGCACTTGTCGAGGCTGCGCGCGGCGAGGACAAAGCCGCCGAGGGTTTCACGCGGGCTGCGCGGGAAGGATTTCGTCAGGTCGGGGGCCAGAAGCTTGAGTTGGTCGCTGGGGGTCATGAAGCCAGGAGGGTTGTTAGCTTTGTTTGTTTGCCGCCGCAGGGTTTGCAGCGCGGCGAAGCGAGCATAACCCGTGGGCGCGCGGGTGGCGGTGGAAATTGGTGGAATTTTCCTGTGGCATTGGCGGGCGATCCGGTTGACAAGGGGTGTGCCGTTCCCCGGGCAGTCGCGGGCCGGTCTTCTTCGGAAGGCACGGTTCGAGGAAAGTCCGGACACCATAGGGCAGCGCGCCTGGTGAAAGCCAGGGCCGGAGGTCTCCAAGGGCCTCCGGACGGAAAGTGCCGCAGAAAGTAAACCGCCGATGGCGGGTTGGCGGGCCCTCGGGCCCTCCCGCCCGCACAGGTAAGGGTGAAAGGGTGGGGTAAGAGCCCACCGCTCCAAGGGCGACCAAGGAGGCAGGGTAAACCCCGCGTGGTGCAAGACATAACAGGAGATGGGCTGCCCGTCCGCAGATCTCCGGGTACTAGTCGCACTCCGCTCCGGCGGAGTGCGGGGCCGCGCAAGCGGCCCCGCAAGATAAATGGCTGCCGCACCGGTCCTCGGACCGGCGCACAGAATCCGGCTTACAGGGGAACGGCACCCCTCTGGGGAGTCGAAGGTCGGAAGGTCGGAAGGTCGGAAGGTCGGAAGGTCGGAAGGTCGGAAGGTCGGAAGGTCAATCCGGTCAACAACCCGCCCTACGGCTGGGCCACGTAGTCAACCACCAGCACCTTGTCTATCTGGGTCTTGAGCAGGGTGACGAAGGCTTGGTGGGCCGGGTGGGGGAGGTACTTCTCCAGGTCGGCCTTGTTGGAAAAGGTGACAAAATAGATGTGGGTGAAACCCTGTGCGAGGCCCTCGGGGCTCACGTTGGTGCCCCACTCAAAGCCCTTGACCAGATCAATCTGCCCCTTGAGCGCGGCGAATGCGTCCTCGATTTTCTTCACTTCCGCCGCCGGAGCGCCGTCCTTGAATTTCAACAGAACGATGTGGCGGTAAGGGGCCTCCTCGGCCCGCAGGGTTGCGCTGGTTGTCATGAGTCCGAAAATGAGCAGAAGCCACAGGTGTTTCATCCCGGGATTCAAGGACAAACCCGCTCCGGGCGGAAACCTAAAAGCTGCTAGCCCGGCGATTTCTTGCCAGCTCATTGCACTGGCGCCATCAGCCGCGCCGCCCGGGTCAGGGCACGGAAGAGAAACGAGCGCTTGGTGATCTCCCCAACAAAAACCTCGCGGCAGGCGGCGAAATCCTTCTCCAACATCGCGGCGACGGCCGCGGCGGCGCGCGGGTCGGGGAGGATCGCGGAGATTTCAAAGTTGAGGCGGAACGAGCGATTGTCGAGGTTGGCGCTGCTGATGACGGCGTCGGAGTCATCAATGAGGACGATTTTCTGGTGCATGAAGCCCTTCTGGTAGCGGAACAGGCGGATGCCAAACGGGATGGTTTCCTCGTAGTAGGAAAAGCCCGAGAGCCAGACGAGCAGGTGGTCGGCGCGCTCTGGCAGGAGGATGCGCACATCGACGCCGCGCATGGCCGCGCTCTGCAAGACGGCCAAACAGGCGTTGTCGGGCACGAAGTAGGGGCTGGCGATCCACAGCCGCCGCTTGGCCTTGTTAGCCGCGAGGATCACAAACAACAGCCAGGAGTCCTGGTCGTCGGCGGGCCCCGTCGGCAGGATCACCACCTCGGAGTGCGGCGCGTCTACCGGTTCGGGCGTCCAGTTGAGCTTGTCCAACACCTCGCCAGCCGCCCAGTGCCAGTCCTCAATGAAGACGAGCTGAAGGACCTGCACGGCCGGGCCCTCAAGGGCGATGTGGGTGTCGCGCCAATTGCTCCATTCCGCGCCTCCATCGATGTACTCGTCGCCGACGTTGAGGCCGCCGAGGAAGCCGATTTTGCCGTCGGCGACGAGCACCTTGCGGTGGTTGCGGAAGTTCAGTTGGAAGCGGCTCCACCAGTGGCGGGTGGCGCCAAAAGAATGGCACTCGACGCCGGCGTCGCGCAGCTCGCGCAGGTAGCTGCGGGGGAGGGAAAACGAGCCCATCTCGTCAAAGATCAGGCGCACGCGGACGCCCTGGCGCGCCTTGCGGATGAGGGCCTGTTGGAAACGGGTGCCGATTCGGTCGTTCTTGACGATGAAGAAGCATGCCAGCAGGTAGTCCTCGGCCTCTTCGATGGCGCGGAACAGGGCGCGGAAGGTTTGCTCGCCGTCGATGAGCAGCCGGTAGCGGTTGGCGCGGGTGATAGGGACCTCGCCGAGCTGGGTGATGGCGCGCAGGAATGGGTGGTTAGGGTCAACGCGCGAGCCGTCCAGCGAGGCGCGCATGTGGCGCGCGATCTGGCGCAGCTTGCGGTCGCCAAAGCGGCGCGCGCGGATGTAGCCCTGGAAGCGGCTGCGGCCGAGGAACCAGTAGAGCGGCACGCCAAGGTAGGGCACGCCCAGCAGGAAAAGCATCCATGCGATGGTTCCTTGGGAAGTGCGCACGTTCATCATGGCATGCACCGCGTGGGCGGCGCCAACAAGGTGGACTAACACCACACAGGTGAAGGCGAGGGAGAGTTCTTGCGGCGTCGCAGGCATGCGGAAAACGGGGAAGTGCCGGCGGTTGGCGGGGGAGCCGGAACCCGGAACTTAGGGTGGCGCCGGCCAGCCACGCGCGCAAGGGTTGAAAATCATCGCGGCTTGCCAGCGGGTTGGGGGCGTGGGCATGCTCCCGCCATGAGCGACGGCGCGGCAAAACCCCTCACCGTGACCCAGTTGGCGCGGCGCATGCGCAACCTGCTGGAAATCGAGGTCGGCGAGGTGTGGGTCGAGGGCGAGATCAGCAATTTCCGCCGCCAGGCCAGCGGGCACCTGTACTTCACCCTCAAGGACGAGGGCGCGCAGTTGGCGGCCGTGATGTTTCGCGGCCAGACGCGCGACTTGCGGGTCGAGCCGGACAATGGCGTGGAAGTGCGGGTTTTTGGCGAGGTGAGCTTTTACGAGGCCCAGGGCAAGGCGCAGATCATCGTGCGCAGCATGGAGCACAAGGGGCTTGGCGACCTGCAGGCCCGCTTTGAGGAGCTCAAGCGCAAGCTCGCCGCCGAGGGGCTTTTCGCTGCCGAACGGAAGCTAACATTGCCGTTGTTCCCCCGCGTCATCGGCCTGGTCACCTCGCCCACCGGCGCGGCCCTGCAGGACCTGCGCAACGTGTTAGAACGGCGGGCGCCCTGGGTGCAGCTGGTGCTCGCGCCGGTGCGGGTGCAGGGCAAGGGGGCCGAGCGCGAGATCGCGCAGGCGATCGGCAACTTCAGCCGCGCGGCGGAAATTGGCTGGCCGGTGCCGGATGTCCTTATTGTTGGCCGCGGCGGCGGATCCCTCGAGGACCTTTGGAACTTCAACGAGGAAGTCGTCGTGCGTGCCATCGCCGCCTGCCCGGTCCCGCTCATCTCGGCGGTTGGGCATGAGATTGACTTCACCCTGAGCGACTTCGCAGCGGACGTGCGCGCCCCTACGCCAAGCGCCGCGGCCGAGCTTGCCGTGCCCGACGCGGCCGAGCTGCGCGCGCGCGTCGGTGTGCTCGGCAAGCGCCTGCGCCGGCCGCTGGAAGCGCGCCTGCAGCGCGCGCTGCTAGTGTTAGGTGCCACACGGCGTGGGGCGCTGAGCCGCGCAGCCGAGCGGATCCTGCGCGAGCCGGTCCAGCGGCTCGACAATCTGCGCGGGATGTTGGAGGACGCGGTCCAAGAGGTGTTGGAGTCGAAGTCGCGCCGCGCTCTTGAGGGGGCCACGCGGCTTGAGGCGAGTCGGCCGGAGAAGGTTCTCGAGCGCCGCGGCGAAAGGCTGGCGGCGACCGGCCAGCGGCTGCAACGCGCGATGCAGCAGGGGCTTGAGCGGCGCCAGCGGCGCCTCGAGCGTGCGCGCGGGCTGCTCCGCGCGCTTGGGCCCGAGGCGGCGTTTGCCCGCGGTTTCTCCATCACCCTGGACGTCCACGGGCGTCCGGTGACCTCCGCGGCCGGCGTGGCGCCCGGGGACGCTCTGCGCACGGTGGTCGCCGACGGCGAGGTCCGCAGCGTCGCCGTGAGTTAGATCCGGCGCGCCATGGCGGTGCCCATCAGGGCGTAGATTTCCGTCTGTTGGGCGGAATGCTCGAGCAGGTCTGGGGCGAGTTCGACGCGTCCGGGCTCAAAGATGGTGATCGTCGAGGATCCGCCGAAGGCAAAGAAGCCCTTTTCCGCGCCCTTGGCGACGGGCTCGCCGGGGGTGAAGGTTTGTTGGATGGTGCCGACGCAGGTGGCGCCGATTTCGACGAGGAGAACGGTGCCGGTGTCGGGAGTCTCCAGCACGGTGACCACGCGCTTGTTCTGCCAGAGGTAGGCGAGGTTGAGGCGCAGGGCCAAGGGGGAGACGGAGAACAAGGGGCCGTTGATGAGCCGGGGCGCTCCAGGGACGCCGGCAGCGGGGAAGTGGAAGCGGTGATAGTCAACCGGGCAGAGGCGTGAGAGGACCAGGGCGCCGTCGGCGAAGCGCTTGGCCAGGGCAGAATCGCCCAAGAAAGCCTCAAGGTTGAAACGCTGGCCTTTGACAAAGAAGGACTCAATGGCCGATGCGCGGGGAAACCCGAGATGCCGACCGTCGGCCGGGAAGACCAGGGTGGCCGGATCCGGATCGATCGGGCGCGCCTCGGGGCGCAGCTTGCGCGAGAAGAAGTCGTTGAATGAGCCGAAGGTTGTCGAAGCGTCGGCAAATTCGGCCGGATCGAGGCCGTAAGTGGCAATAAACGGGTCGATGCGCGCCCGTGACGCCGCCTTGCTCATGCGCCGGCCATACCAGCGGGAAAAAAACGGCCGTTTGACCAGCGTGTGCATGGCCGCTCGCCCGGACACCCGGCCGTACGCCCAGCGCAGGAAGCTCTCGCCGTAGATTTTTTCAACTTCATAGCTTCCGCGGGTGCGGTGAAAGTAGCGAATCGGTTCCACGGGCCGGACCATGACCGGGCGTGGCCGCGGCGGCAATCGGTTTTCCGCGCGTGCGGGCGTGGCGCCCGGGTGCTGATGATGAGGCGGATTCCCCTTGCGCAGCCCAGCGTGCGGGGCTATCGGCACCGTGCAATGAGACGAGGTGCTTCACTGATGTCGATAATCGGGGTCCTGCTGGCCCTGGTTTCCTGCGGGAAGAAGGAAAGCGACGTGGTCGTGACGGAAACCCGCGCGCTCACGACCAAGGATTCCCTGGGGAAAATTTCCGCCAGCGACGACGAGCGCTTCAGCAACGCGATGCCCAGCCCGGTGCGCGCGACGCCGCCGGAAAACTGGCTCGCCGTGCGCGCCACGGAGTTCCGCCAACTCAACTACCGGTTTGGCGCCAGCGGCACCGGCGAGGTGTTTGTAAGCGTTGCCGGCGGCTCGTTGTTGGACAATGCCAACCGATGGTTGGGCCAGTTCCAGGCCGCCCCCCTAACCGCGCAGAGCTTCGCCGCACAGGAGAAGGTGCCGATGCTCGGCGCCGAGGGCCTCTGGCTGGAGGCCCGCGGGACCTACGCGGGCGGCATGGGCCAGCCCGCGCGCGAGGGCTACGCGCTGGCCGGCGCGCTGGTGGTGGCCCAAGAGCGGCTCGTCACGGTGAAAATGATTGGCCCGGCCGCGGAAGTTGCCGCCGAGCGCGAGCGCCTGCGGGCCTTTGTGGCCACCGTCTCGTTTGTTGAATAACCCAAGCTGCGGCCAACGTAGCCCAGACCGCCCTCTCCATCATGACGCCCGATCCGATC
>JBILQA010000142.1:0-7428 GCA_044373535.1 Akkermansiaceae bacterium
AGTCCAAATTGCTCTTCGGCGACGATCACCACGGCTGGCACTGGGGCGTGAACCTGATCAATGAGCAAGAACTCTGGGGTGAAGAGGCCACCGAGTGGGCCGTCGCTGCGGGCTTGTCGCGCACGCTCATCGACAACAAGTTTTCCGCCGGCCTGGAAGGCAAGTGGACCCATCCAGAAGGCGAGGACGACGAATTCATCCTCGGCCCCTCGATCCAGTGGCTGCCCACTCCCAAGACCCATGTCGACCTCGTCGCCATGGCCGGATTGAATGATGCCTCGCCCAAGGCCGAGTGCTGGCTTATTTTCGGCTATGACTTTGGAGCTGGCTCGAAGTCAAAAGGCTACAAGCCGACGACAGTCGGTGGCGGACTTTGAACCCGTCCGCCACAGGCGTTTTTCTTTTGGCTTCTCGGCGCTTGGGGTTTCGCACCTTGCCAGCTGCACATAGGCCACTCAGGCTCAAGGGGTGGATTTAGCCGTTTCGAGCACTGTGAATGAATATTCTTCTCCTCGTGGCGTCTAAGTGGGTGCATGGACAGCTTGCCTCTGAGTTTTCAGATGCCGGAGGGGGCGGTTCAGGCACGGTGAGTGACGATTCCCTGGTCAAACGGGCGCAGCATGGCGACCTGACGGCTTATGATGAGTTGGTTACGCGCCACCGCGGGAGGGTTTTCGCCATGATTCGCAATATGGTCCATAATGAAGCCGACGCCTGGGACCTTTCCCAAGACGTCTTCATCAAGGCGTGGCACGCTTTGGCAGGCTTTGAGGCCAAGGCGAAGTTCTCCACCTGGTTGTTCCGGATCAGCCACAACGTCGTTTATGACTGGCTGCGCAAGCGCAAGATCCAGGGCGAGGGGGAGCTTAACGACGAGATTTTCAACTCCGCGCGGATCGATCCCAGCTCGATGACCACCCCGTCGGTGGCTGACCGGCCTGACCACGCTCTGGTCCACGAGGAGTTGCGCGGCAAGATCCAGCGCGCGCTCGCCCAGCTATCTCCCGACCACCGCGAGGTGGTTTTGCTCAAGGACGTCCAAGGATTTGCGTATAAGGAAATTGCTGATGCCACCGGGTGTTCGCTTGGGACCGTCATGAGCCGCCTCTACTATGCCCGCCAAAAACTCCAAATACTCCTGAAAGATGAATACGAAGCCCGCTGACGACCTGAAGCCTGGGGACGACCTTCTCGCCTTGTGGCTTGAAGGGGAGCTTGAGGGCCCGCAGCGGGCGCAGGTTGACAGCTGGGTGGCGCACCACCCGGAATTGCTTGCCGAGCGCGCAGCCATTGGGGCTTGGAAGTCGGACCTGCGCGCAATCGTGGCCGCCGATGAGCCGCCGCCATTCTCCGACTTTTTCAACAGCCGCATCCAGCAAGCGTTGGTACGCGAGATCAAGCCGCAGCCGACTAAACACGCTCGCAGTTGGTGGCGCTATCTCGCTGTTCCTGGTCTTGCCGCCGCGATGGTTTTTTGCTTCTGGCTCGGAACTGAGTTTCGCGCTGATCCACCCGCCACGGTAAAGGTGGTGCCGCTCAAAGAGCAGCCGATGGTTTATACGCCTCTGAATGGCGTCACCGTTGAGGTTGTTCCCGCGGCCGAGGCTGACGGCACCGTCATCGTTCTTGAAGGTTTGGCGGCCATGCCGGATTCCCTGGAAGTGCCCGAAACCTCTGCTGCGCCGGGTGAAAGTGGCTTGAAGCTCGTCACCAAGCCAGAGGGCGCTACGTTCTAACAATGATGAGGACCTCCATGCGGTTGATACCCTTGCTGCTCCTGTTGATGGGCGGCACCTCGCGGCTGGGTCGGGCACAGGATGACCCCGGCATGGAGCCGGTTGGGCGCGTCGGCGTGACCCTGGTGTTCGCCACCAATGGGGATCCGGCAGCGGCAGGGCAACGGGCAAAGCCAATTGGCGACGATGTGGCGGCCCGGCTCGTGAAGTCCAAGGAACTAAACTTTAAAAGCTACCGGTCGCTTGGCCAAGACGTCCAGCCGGCGCTGCGGGCCCACGACAACTGGGCCTTGCCGATGCGGCCGTCCGAGGAGGTCCGGGTGCGCTTTGATGTTCTGGGGCGGCTTGCCAGTGGAGGCCTGCGGCTCGACCTTGAACTCTGGCTGCAGCAGCAAAAAGTCCTTAAGACTTCCTCGACGCTGGAACCCGGCAAGCCACTTTACATCCGCGGTCCAGCGTGGCGCGGCGGACAAATGATCCTGATCATCGAGCTGAAGAAATGAGAACTCCCCTGCATCTCCTGTTGGCGCTCACCGCCATGAGCATTCTCCCCCGTGCGCAAGCCGGACTGACGTTTTCCAACTCCAACATCGAGGCCCATGCGGCCGCCGATGCGGACAAGGTCGTGGCGCTTTTCCCCTTCGAAAACGACGGCTCAGAGCCGGTCACCATTGATCGCCACGACTCTGGCTGTACGTGTCTCGGTGTCGAAGTCAGCGGCGGGAAAATGAAATATGCCCCGGGCGAGAAAGGCGAACTGCGTGCCACCTTCGATATTGGCAACTTCCGTGGCGTCGTCGATAAGCCGATCCAAGTTTGGCTCAAGGGGGATCCTGAAGCTCGTCCTTCCATCGAGCTCAACGTGAGGGTCTTTGTTCCTGTCTTGGTCGAAATTGAGCCTAAAACACTGCGCTGGCTTGTTGGCGCGTCCCCCGAGACCCAGACGTTCCACCTTAAAGTCGCCAACAACGAGCCAATCAAGGTCCTCAGCGCGACGGGTGGAAACGGCCGCTTCGATGTCAAGCTCATCACTATCAAGGACGGGGAGAGCTACGACGTGCAGGTTACGCCGCACGACTTGACCAAGCCGGGAATCGGGATGTTCCAGATCGAGACTGACAGCAAAACTCCCCGCCACAAAACGATCCAAGGGTTTGCCTCCGTGATGGAGCCGCCGGCGGTCCCGAAGCCATGAAAGTGCTGTTGCAAATGCTCGTCATCGTTGCCCTAGCGGTGGTGGGGGCGGTGGCTACTCGGCTCATCCTCGGCCCGGTGGATCGTGGCGTGCTCTGTGAGGCCGCGAAACTCAAACCTGGCGAAGTCTGCCTTGAGAGTCTCAAGGCGGAGGCGGAGACCCTTCTTTGGGTCGACGCCAGACCACGCGCTGCTTGGCTGCGCGATGGCCTGGCCGGCTCCATCCTCGTCACCGACCATCCCGAAGAAAACCTCGACGCGCTCATCGCCGAGGCTTTCCCCCGGCTCGTGAATGCCAAGCTTGTCGTCGTTTACTGCTCGGACACCGGCTGCGGCACCAGCAAGCTCATCGCTGAGAGGCTACGTGAGCTTGAGGCCGGTCCCGTGATCGTTTACCTGCATGGCGGTTGGCGCGCTTTGCAAGCAGCTGGCATGCTCAAAAAGCCCTAGTGTCCCATTGGACTCTCTCCGGATGCCTCCCCCATGTTGGCAAGAGCGGGCGGAAGGAACTTTTTGAAGCGCGCCTTGTCGATGGCCTTCATGTAGGCCTCCTCGGGCGTGACAATCCCTTGTTGGAGCTTGTTCCAGATGGATTCATCCATGAACTGCATACCCTCGGCCTTGCCGCCGATGATCACGTCGTAGAGCTTTTGCGTCGCCCCCTCGCGGATGATCGCCGAAACTGCCGGCGTCGCAAACATGATCTCGTTGACTGCCACGCGTCCAGGCTTGTCGCAGCGCTTCATCAACAACTGGGCCACCACCCCGCGCAGCGAGGCGGCCAACATCGTGCGCACTTGGGATTGCTGGTCAGCCGGAAAGACGTCGACGATCCGGTCGACGGTTTTGCGCGCATTGTTGGTGTGCAGCGTGCCGAACACGAGAAGCCCCGTCTCCGCCGCGGTCAGTGCCAAGGAAATCGTCTCCAAGTCGCGCATTTCGCCCACGAGGACGATGTCGGCATCTTCGCGCAGCGCGGCGCGTAGGCCATCGGCAAACGATGGCGTCTGGATCGGGACCTCGCGCTGAGTGATGATGGACTCTCTGCTGGTGTGGACGAACTCAATGGGTTCCTCAACGGTGATAATGTGCCGGTTGAAATTGCGGTTAATGTAGTCGATGAGCGCCGCGAGGGTCGTGGACTTGCCCGAGCCGGTCGGTCCGGTCACCAGCACCAAGCCTGAGCGCATGTGCCCAAACTCCTTGATCACCTCGGGGACGTTAAGCTCTTCGAGCGTTAGGATCTTGGTTGGTATCAAACGAAACACTGCGCCAAGGCCATCCTTTTGCTTCAGGTAGTTGCAGCGAAACCGCGAGAACTCGTCCATCTCGTAGGCAAAATCCAGATCCCCCGCTTCCAGATACTTCGCAAACGCCTGGGGATCGCAAATCTCGCTGAGCAGTGCCTGAAACTCACTGTTGGTTAAGATTTCCTCCCCCGGAATGGCGGACACTGCGCCGTGCACCCGCACTTTGGGCGGCTGGCCCTCGCTCAAGTGCAGGTCGGACCCACCACTTGTGATGAGGTATTTAAAGTATTCGTCAATCTTGGCCATCGGGAGAAAAAATCGGGTGGAAATCTATTGCCGGCGCAAGCCGCTCAAGAGGTGAAGTAGGAGCGCATCATCACTTTGTCCTCGGCTCGGTAGAGCGCATCTTCCTGACTGATGATCCCCTGCAGGTAGAGCCGGCGCAGGGATTCATCCATGGTGATCATGCCGACGTTCTTGCCGGTCTGCATGATTCCCGGAAGCATGTAGGTCTTGCCCTCGCGGATGCTGTTGGAGACCGCGGGCGTGTTGACCAGCAGCTCCAGGGCCAGCGCGCGGCCTTCGCCATCGGCTCGTGGGACGAGTTGCTGTGAGAGCACACCGCGCAGCGACTCGGAGACCATGATGCGGATCTGATCGCGCTGATCAACGGGGAAGACGTCCAAGACGCGGTCCAGAGTCCGTGGGGCATTGCCAGTGTGCAGGGTGGCAAGCACCAAGTGACCGGTCTCCGCGGCGGTCAAGGCTAGCTGAATGGTTTCCAGATCGCGCATTTCTCCGACCATGATGACGTCGGGGTCTTCCCGCAGGGCGCCACGCAGGGCACGGGCAAACGATTCGGTATGGCTGTGGACCTCGCGCTGGTTGATGTGGCAACCCTTTGACTCAAAGACGTACTCGATTGGATCCTCCAGGGTTAGGATATGATCCTCGCGATCCTTGTTGATGAAGTCCACCAGCGACGCCATCGTCGTCGACTTCCCTGAGCCAACCGACCCGGTGATGAGGATCAGGCCGTTATGATAACGGGTCAGCGGCAGAATGTGCTCCATCGGCAGACCGAGCTCCTCGACGGTGCGGATTTTCGAGTCGATGACGCGGAAAACCATATCGATTCCGAGCCGCTGCTTGACGACGGAGGCGCGGAAGCGTCCTTGGTCATTGGCGTAGGCAAAGTCGACATCGCCTTTCTCCTCAAGGTGCTTCCATTGCTTTTCGCCCAGAAACGACCGTGCAAGCCGCTCGGTCTGCTCGGCCGTCAGTGGGGGATGGTCGTCCCAGATCGGAAACAAGCGGCCAAATCGCCGCCACGCCGGCGGAAAGGCCGCCGCCAAGTGAACGTCCGAGGACCCGTACTCCTGCCCTAGACGAAGGTATTGATCAACGTGGTCAAGGACTTGATGCTCGGACATGATCGGTCACTTGAAGCGTAGAATTCGGACCATGTGAAGATGAAACCCTGTCAACGCGGATTTACCGTTGGCGCCCCTTCGCCGGGTCGGCACTTGGCGAGACCATCTTCACGAGGCTTTCCATCAAATAGGCTTTCGCCGCCGTCTTGGCCATCCCGCCTGCCATGGAAAAAATCCCCGACATCAGCGACCCCTTGCGCCTTGGCGCAACTCCACCAGCCAATACGCTGGCGAGCAAATTCCGCCGCTTGCGCCGCCGCCGCATCCAGACGCTTCCAATCAAGCCAACCAGCATTGCACCCCCGGCCATCGCGGCAGGATGCTTGCTGATGGCCGCCTTTGTCCGCGCAGGCACGTCGAGCACTTGCCGAACGCGCTCAACTCGCTGGCCAAGATTCACCCGTGACGCGGCTAGTTGGTCGCTCAGAGCTTCTTTGCGCGCTTTTTCAGTGATTGAAGCCATGCGGAATCGAGGTGCAGTTCTTGGCGGGTGAAGGGGAAAGCTGGGGGCAGCGGCCGTGTGACCACAAAGCCGACGATGAGAGCCAGAAGCAAGTGAACCGCCCCAAGGATCAACGCAATGGTGTACCATGCCAAACCGCCGGGCCCACCCAGCGTGGCGAGCCAACCGATCAACCCGGCGAGCACCAACCCGTAGCTGAACAGCCCCAGCAGCGCCAGCGCCACCAACCATGCGCCGCGGCTGCCAATTTGTCCGGCAAGTTCTCTGGCCTCTATGGAAAATAGCTCGCAACGGGCACCCAGATAGGTCCCCAGGACACTCTCCGGCACTGCGGGCTCACCGTCCTGCGACCCTGGTTCCAGAGGCGCCGAGCGGTCGTTTCGATGGGCGAAAATAGGATCCGTCATGGGGTTAGACTGTGGCCGATCTTGCCGATCAGCCCAGTGGGCATGATTGCACCAACGCGGCCTAGCGGCGCACCAGCAGACCGATGAGGACACCCACGCCAAGTGCGCCAAGGACCGATCGGGTCGGGTGGGCGCGGATGTAGTCTTCCGCCGACTCATGCGCGGCGGTTGCCTTGTCGCGAGCGCCAACCCATTGTTCGTTTGCCACATCGCGCGCCTGGGCAACCCTGACGCTGGCGGACTCACGCAAATGCTGGGCCGTCTCGCTGGCCATGTTGCGGAATTGCTGGGCCTTTTCCATCGCCCGCTCCTTGAGGAGGTGGGCTTGCTCTTCAGCGGACTGGACAAATTGTTGGGCCCGTTCGCCCACCGCGGCCCGGAGGTCCGCGGCGGCTTGCTGCGGAGAAGGCCCCGGAGCGTAGCCGGCGGATGCGCCTCCTTCGTTCTCTGCGGCTTGGAACTTGGGGCTGAAAGTCTGGGAGTTCATGGTCTGCGTGGTGGTTGGGTGGGTGGAGAGCCGTGGCCACGGCGTGGTCGGCAACCGGGAGAGCATCGCACTGTTCCTAGCAGGACGCAAGGGGTGAAGTGGCCGAAACGAGGTGGAGCGCTCTCACTCAGGGACAATATTGGCCTTTGGGGGGGCTCGGAAGATCGGATTGGCGTCACCGTCCGCAGGGCGGGTGAAACGGACGTTACCCCACTCCGGGGCGGACAACGGGCCGACCCCGCGAAACTGGAAAAGCCCGTAAAAGGGCCGCAGCGGCAGGGTGATGAGGCCAAGCAAGCCCCGGGCATTCATGCGCATGATGAAATCCAGCTGGCGGTCGGCTAGGCTGAGTGTGCCGTCACCGGTGAGAACCAATGATGGGGTTGAGGTCTTGAAGTCATTGGTTCGGAGGATGCCGTTTTGGACTTCGAAGGTCAGGAAGGCGTCTTTTGCGCGTT
>JBILQA010000143.1:0-7424 GCA_044373535.1 Akkermansiaceae bacterium
CTTCACCCATGGGACGAATTTATCATTGACGATGATGGTGGCATCCGCGGCAAGAATTGCGGCCCACGCCTCCGAAGTTGTGAGATACACCCGGTAGGTTTCACCTGCGGGACTTACAAAGCGGCTCTTTGGGCTCACCTGAGTCACTGGCGCAGGGGTACCGTCGGCATTCGGAACCAGTTCGATACGACCTGGAGCGGTGTTGCCGGTGTAGAAGCCGCGCACCTCATTTGACTTCTGCAGAACCACGCCACCCATCCGCGAAGCCGATGAGGTGTAGCCGGAAAAGATCACCCCAATAACCGGCTCCACCGGTGGCGCGTCAGGATCGGGAACCTTTGTAGTTGGCGGAACCGGGAGCTCACCAATGACTTCAACGTATTCGTTGTACTTGTAGGTACCCTTGAACTCGCCGGTACGCGCATTGAAGCTGGCGTTCATGGTGCGCGTCTGGGTGGTCGGGAATGCGACCTTGTTGTTGGTGCTCCAAGTCGCCACCACATTCTGCCCCGAATAAGGGCCATCGCTGAAGCGCAACAGAGCGTTGTTCGGCTGGGCTTCAAAGTTGCTGGCAAGCAACTGGCCGTAGGAGACCGGGAAGAGCCTCGAGCCGTAGGCCTCCGACCGGAATCGATAGCCCGGCATATAGGCAGCACCTGGAGGCGAGCCGCGGGTAATGATCAAATTACCATCCAAGTCCGACTTGCTCTTCAGGCCATAAATGACATCCGCTCTGGCCGCATTGCGGATGAACAAATTGGATGAGACCGCACCAAACGACCTGCCAAGTTTTGAATAGAAACTCATCAGACCACCCTCCAACACCTTGCCGCTCCATGCCAAGGAGTCCCCTTGAGACGATGCCCCGCGTAAGCTCACTGTGCCATTCGCAGCAATGGTCCCCGTCAGGTATCCGTCGCCACTCGGCTGGCCGAGCTTTGGCGACGAGGCAGCCGGCAAGATGATCGTGTAAGTCCCTGCACTGGGTGCTGGCGAAACCACTGAGTAGATCGCGCGGCGCAGTTCAAAGACCAAGGAGCCACTGTAACCCTCGAAACTTCCGTTGATCCGATAGAAGCCACTATCGACATCCTGTGCCAGAGTCATCGCCAGAGTGCCGACAAGCCCACTACTGTTGACCGGCAAAGTCAGGGTACCATCGGTGCCGAACGTTCCGCGCAGCGAGACGGCCCCACTCATCCCGTTGATCCTGGCGGTCATTCCTGCGGCCTTGCTCACCTGGACCGTCAGGCTGTAGAGCGGACCGTCCTTCACGTGGGTGAGGAATCCTTCATAGCGCCCGAGCACATCATAACTGCCGAAATCAACCGCTCCAGTGGAACCGGTCGCGGCAAAGTTGCCAACTTGCGGATCGGTGAGCAGCGCAAAGAGTTCGTCGAAGTCATTGCCGCCGTCTGCATCCGTATCCGCGTCGTCCGGGTTGGTCGGGGTGAGCTCAAGAAGGTAACCGCTTCTTTGGGTTGCGGCCACGGACTCCCACTTTTGGGTCGACGTAAAGCGCCCCTTTCCGGTCGTGATGGACGGCCCGGTACCGCCTACCCAATTGGCATTGTCAGCCAAAAGAGTGTTGGGGGTTCCATCATCCCAAACGCCCACTTGCCCGACCACGTTGATCCCCATCCACAGGGGATATGGAAGAACAAGCTTAGGCAAAGGCATCGGAGAGTTGCGCGCCTGCAGGGCAAGCGCCTTCTGAAACAAGGCGAAGTCTGCCGCATCGGTGATCGAGGCCAACTTGCCGCCGCGCTTTTCAGCATCGATGAGAGCCTCGGCATAAGTGAACGTTCCAGGGATGACGTAGAACGGTCCCCGCTCCATTCCGTCACGGATTCCGTCACCATCGGTATCGGCGACATCCGGGTTGATCATTTGATAGCGGCGCACCCGCAGGGTATTCCCACCAATCTTCTCTCCCGTTTCAAGTCTCCAAAGGTCAGGGTCAGGGGTGCGCTGCGGTGGAGAAAACACTTGGCCACCGCGAAGGTCGCCAGGGAAAATCGATGTCGGATCAGTCGCATCCGCAAGCACCTTGACCTTGTTCTCGGTGACTACTCCAGTGTCAGGATTGCGCGAGTAATGGACCACCTCGATCGCTGGCAAGGAGCCATTGGGCATCACTCCCGAGTATGCGTTCGTCCACACGACCATCTCGAAGGGGGTAACAAACAAGGGGCGGCCGCCCGGAGTTTCGATGATAGAATAGTTGGTCGTCGTGCCAAATTCATCAGAACCCAGACCCTCATGAAGCCATACGATTCCGCCATTGTTGCGGTCAAGCAAGGCCACCGACTCCGATCCGGCGGTCACATTGAGGCGGAAAATCGAGTTATCCGAGGCAAGTTCCTCGGGCAGGTCTGACTCAGTCACAAGCTCCGCGAGGTTTCCCTTGAGGCGGTAAACCCGGAGCAAATTGGAGGTCTCATCGCGGGTCACAAAAAGCGGCACCGACCCTTTCTCCGTCGAATTTTCCAATGCGAGCACGCGCTCGTCGGATACCCGCCCAATCGCAGCCTCTTCGTTCGCTGTGAGGAACGGCGGGGATGCCGTCGAAATATAATCCCGGTCGGTTTCAAGCGGGATCGGGTCCCGCTCGGTGACTGTGTCGTAAGTGGTTCCCCGAACCAAGTGGTGGACCTTGTTGTACTCCACGGTGCCGACGTAGGCCTGACGCACGTCAACTTGAATCAGCGTGCCGTTGACACCCGTAAAGAAGGAGATGTCCCTGAAAACTTCCTCCGTGTGATGCTGGTGGTAAATAAACTCCGTTGCGGAAAGCTTGATTGGGACAATATCTGGGCGGTCAAAGTAAGAAACGATGTCCTCGTTGTTTGCACAATTGCGAATCGCTCCATCCGGGCGGATCCAGATCATTCTGTGCTCCGTGCCGTTCGCCTGAAGACCCCTGTCCGTGGTGGTAGTGCCATCAGTCCCTCCGCCCACATCTGCCGCTTCGAGATAATCATCGGTCAAGAGCACCACATAGGAACCGTCACCAGACGACGAGACGACCTCGATCGCCTCCGGCGTCAGATTTCCAGAAACACTTCCGCGGGTATAGCGGCTCAACAACTGAGGCGCGGCCGCATCATAGGTGAGGCGATAGACATGCATGACCGCCTCGGGGGTCTGCGTGGGTGGAAGACTATTAACATAGCCGGTGACCAGAACATACGGCGAGGTCGAAGCGGTGACGACTGGGGTGTTTAAGACGATGTTTCCAAGCACCTTGACATCCGACTCACGGATGTTCCCATACTGGGAATCGAGTCGGAAATAGGTGATCTGGATCTCAGTGCGCTTGGTGGCATCTGACTCAAAGGCATTGCGCCAGACGATGCACTCGGTGTTGGAGACGAAGAGCGGCTTGGAAACCTGGGTGTTTGGCAGCGGTCGGTAGACGCCCTGTGAGGTCCGCCAAATGATTGAACCCGAGGCATCAACAATCGCGGCAGACCCGTCATCGCCAAAACGATCCAGCTCAGTGCTGTTGCCGTAGGGGGAGAACACATTTGGCACCGTGATGTCACGGCGATCACCGGTTGCTAGCTCAGCCAAGCGCGTATCAGTGCTGCTCTGAGCGGATGCGCTGAAGATCGACCCGACGGAAATCAACGAGAGCGCAAGGGTCTTGAGGAGGATTTTCATGTCTTGATCCGCATCTAATGTTTCTGAGGATTGGATGGCAAGGGGAAAATGCCCGTGAAGGCTGGTCGAAATCCCTGAAGAAGCGAGCAAACAGGGCCGATATGGCGGCCCCACGGTGGGGAGAGAATCGGCCGAGGCAGCCTAACCTCAGTGGCCTCAGGAGGCGGTGCGGCAAGCTGGCTCAGGGGAGCTTTTCGACTGCCTGGCGCCAGGCAACCGGTTCGGCGACCACGTCGTCACCGACAAGGGCGGCGAGATAGTCGAGCGCTTGATTGCGCGGGTTGCCGGCAAGGTGCTGGAGCAGGTTGATGAGCAGCAAACCTTGGATGCGTGGTGGGCGGTTCAGGCTGTCCGCCAACAGGCAATCGCTGATCTCCAGTGGCAGATCGACGCGGGCAGCGAGGGCAAGCAGACGCGCGGGCTCGTCGGTGGTCAGGTTCAGGGCATGCTCCAAGGCTTCAAGCCGCTCCGGCAGCGGGCGTTTGATATCCTCGACCATGGCGAAAAGACGGCCACTGACGGCCTCGTCACTTTGGGAAAGGTCCCCCACCACCTCGGCGACAGCGTTTGAGCCACCTTGGGCGCCTCCACCTGAACGAGCTGGGCGGAGCGTGCCCTGGGGAGACTTCACCCCAACCCGCGGAGCCGGCCGGAGATCACCCGCGTCAGCCGACGCGGGTTTCTGGCGCAAGACCATGGCGAGAGCACCAATCACAAGCGCACCGGCAAGAACAGCGTAGCGCCACTTGAGCTTGGCCAAGCCTTTCATGGAGCAGCAACAGCGCCTTTGGGGATGACCACAGTGGCACGCGAGCCATCGACAGCGGGATACTCCACCTCGATGGACTCCGCAGTGACCTTAAGCAGTTTGAAAGGCTTTTCCGGCTGGCCGGAGGGCAGCGAAAAACTGGTGTTCTCCTCCACCTTGAACTGGTTGGCGCCCTCGCCGATGGCCTTGAGAGTGAGCACCGCACTGCGGTCCATCCGGTCGTAGACGGCTTTGTTGCGCATCTGCCGCGGGACCTCGAAGGTCTCGCCGCCCTTGTTAGGTTTGAGATCGCGGATGGTGGCCACCTTAACGAGCTCGACGATCCCGCTACTTGGGTTCTTCTGCTCGACATCTTTGACGGCAAGGAGTTCGAAGCGGTTGGCCGCGGCCCCTGCGGGGAAAAACTTGGTCCCGGGGGCGATGAACTCGGTGCGGTTGGCGCTTTGGCGACCCGCTTGGTCACGGTCAAGGTACTTGAACTGGTATTGGTCGGCGCCGATGTCGCTGCTGAATTCGAGGCGCCAGGTGCGGGCCTCCTCGGCGACAAAGCTCAACTTGGTGATGAGCGGCGGATGCTTGAGCTGATCGTTGGGATCGGTTTTACCCAAGAACTCCTCGAGGGCACTGAAGCCATCACCATCGGCATCCCGCGCTGGCGAGTCCGCAAATCCTGGATCCAAGTCATTTTCCATCCACCAGGCGTTGGTGATCGGCGGATGGACCGGCGGGCTGTTCCAAAGATCAACTGGTTCAGCGGAGTCCCTGCGCACGAACAGAGCAACCCCGGTGAACAGGTTCACCGGCCGCCCTTTGTATTTTTGCTGCTCCCAGACATGGCTTGCGGAGCGGGAGTTGAGAGCACCGGGAACATCTTCCGCGCCCACAACAGCAGGGTCGTTGTTGCTCTTGCGTGGCCCGGCCATGCTGTGGCTGAAGTCCGTGGCGAGCGCGGAATAGCTCCCATAGCCGAGATACCCGCAGCCCAAGCCAATGGCGAGCGCTCCAGCAAGCGTCAGCTTCTCGTAATTCGTTGAAATCCAAGACATATAAATTGGGTTTTAGAGGCTCTTCGGCAGCTCTGGGAGGGGCACGCTGGCGGCATCACGGAACACCCGAAGGTCAATCCGCAGGAAGACCTTGAGCAACTCGTCGCCAAGAACCTGTTTGAGGATTGCCTCACTGGCTGCGGCGTTGGCCTCATCGGTGGCAGCGGGCTCACCGGGCAGCCCACCGGCGGGTTTCGCATCGAAAGCGCTCGGATCGAAGGCGGCCTCAACCACCGCCGAGCTGGCGGCAGGCTTGAACTGAGCGTCGCTGCGTGTTGGGCCGACTTGTTTTTCATTTTCCACCCGGATGATCCGGGGAATGAAATAGTATTCCTTGGAGTCAACCAGGGAACCAAGGAACTCGCGCATCGCGTGGGCAGAGCCGGAAAAGGTGATTTCAAAGGGCAGGTCGCGTGAAATCTGCCCCTTGGCAAACTCATAGGCCTGGCCCTTTTCCTCTGGCACGGGCTTGCGATAGACATTGATCACCGACGTTGGCCGCGCTTCCGCCAGCTTGCCAAACAACCACTCCATCGCGCCGACCTGATAGGCCATCAGGTTGGTCGCGTCCTCGTTGGCGATGTTCGCCGAATAGGACTCAAACCCGAGGAGGAATCCCGCCGGCAAGCTCGCCTTGGAGGCCCCAAAGGCTGTCCGAACCCGAGCGGTCGCGGCCTGCAAGTCCGTGCCGAAAGCGTTGGATGCGATGACCGGCCCGGGCTTTGGCGCATACGGGATCATGCGGTCGCGCAGTTGGTGGGCCTGGTCGGAATAATCGCTTACGGCTTTGCGCTTCAAGTCGCGGTTGGCCTCGCTCGGATAGAGGCGGCCGGTTTCGTAACGGCTGATCTTGGTGGCGGCGGCGAGATAGTTCTCAAGCGCCAGAGCGGTTTTCTCTTGGCTGCCAGTGCCCCAGTAATAGAGGCCACCGACCCCAAGCAGGGTCACCGCAGCAAGTCCGGCGGTAAATTGATTTTCCTTAATCCAACTCATGAGGGTGAAGATAGAAGTTATTGAAGCGGCATTGGCTCGGCAAGTGGCAGGACCATTTCAAAGGTCCATGCCAGCTCACCATCTTTGCGCGACGTTTGCAGTTGGCGGATAATTTGGGCATTATCCAAGGGCTCTGGCTTGCCCTTGACCAAGGTGTCGAACTTGAACATCGAGTTTTTCCCTTCGCGCAAGCCAGCAAGAAGCTTGTAAACGACATCGGAGCCATCCGGATTGTCGCGCCAGAGACCACGGACGCGCACCGCATTGATCATTGGGCCTGTCTTGGCGGCCTCCCCGGCTGATTTTCCTCCGCGGCGTGGCTTTGGCTTCGACTCCGTCGGTGGTGCGGCTACCTCAAGCGGCAGAGCAAGCGACGAGAGTCCGTAGCTGGTGGTGCCAAAGTTCATGGCGACCACGGGGGTCCCGGATGGTTTTGGCGCAGCGGCAGGAGCGCCGTCCTGGGCCGCTGGCGCGCTTGGCGCGGCATCGGCAGGTTGCGCATTGTAATCAACCAATGGCTCGAAATCCACAACCCAAACGGCATCGTGGGCCATCCGCGTCTTGAGCTCAACGAGCACATCGATCCAAAAAACCCTCTGTCGCTCAGAGGCGACGTAGCCATTGACGACCTCCCGGGTCTGATCCTCATGCGTCACGAGCCCGCGGATGGGCCCCTCGTACTGACCAATGGACGTGACCTTCTTTTCGATCTCGTCAGCCAGTTCGGTCGCCTTGACGCTCGCCCGATGATTGAGCGTCCCCCAGGCGGCGAAACCAAGAAGCAACACCGCGGCGCTGGCGATGAGGTAAGGCTTGCGCCGCTCCTCGGCCCGCTCCTGAACCACGGACGCGGGGACCAGATCAATATTGATCGATGATTTGCCCATTCCCCGCACGCCCAGCCCGACAAGCTCGCCCATCAAATGCGCCTCACGCGAGAGGCGCTCGAG
>JBILQA010000144.1:0-7397 GCA_044373535.1 Akkermansiaceae bacterium
GGGTCGGCCGCGTGGGCATGGAAGGCGGCCACCGCCATGGCGAAGGCGAGAACTGCCGCGGCCGGACGGGTGAGCAGGCCAAGGACCAGCAAGGTCCCGCAGACAAGCTCGGCGAAAACCAGCGCGCCCAGGCTAACCGGGGCGCTCATCCACCGCAGCGGGATAAAGTCCGGGCTCTGCCAGCCCTTCACTATGCCGCTCCAGCCTGTGACTTTGGCGAAGCCGTGGATGGCGATGAGCGTTCCCACGCCGAGGCGCAGGATGAGCAGTCCGAGAGAGGCGGTCGTTTCCCGGGTACCGGCGGAGAATAGGGCTTTCTTCATGATGGGGCGGCGTCTCGTTTGCGCAGGGTGATGCGCTTCAAGCGCGACTCACCCGGCGCTGAAATACTCTCAATCTCGGGTTCATCGACAAGCGCATTGTGCACGAGGCGCCGATAGTACGCGTTGAGCGGACGCATGAGTAGTGGCTTGCCGCTGGCCTTGACCCGCGCGGCCATCTCGCGGACCTCCTCGTTGAGCTGCGCCTCATGGGTCGCGCGGAAGTTCCCACAATCCACCCGGATCCGGGGTGCCTTGGGGAAATGTTTTTGCAGGGTGCGGTTGAGGAGGTATTGCAGGTCATCGAGACGCTCGCCGTGAGGCCCGATGATGCCCTCCGGGTCCTCGGTGATGATCTGCAGCGTCGGCCCCTCGGGATTTTCCTCCGCCTCAATCGTCGCGGCCAGCCCAAGATGCCCCAGCATTGTCTCCAATATCCGGTGTGCGGCTTGTTCGGCGGTCATGGGTTCATTCTAGGCGCGCCCATCCCGATGGTCAACCGGCAGGCTGCTAGATCGGCCGGAAATCCGCGCCTCCCATCATTCAAGCGCCTAAGCGTGAGGCAACCATGCGTGCGCCCACCTCGCCCAGGCGGGATTTTTCCGCGGCGCTGAAATCGTGCGGTTGGCGCATGCCGATGCCGAGCGTGCCGAACACCTCGCCTGCGGGCCCAAACAAGGGAATGGCCAGCGTGCCGGCCGCCTCGGTCTTCTTGGCCGCCGGGCGCGCCACGCCGGACGCGTCAATCTGCAGGTTGCACAGCTCGACGGGCTCGCGCCGCTGCGCCGCGGCGCCGGCGATTCCCTTGCCGAACGGGATGTAGCTGACCCGCTCCAACAACTCCTCGGGCACCCCGATCTGCGCCACCAGCGCCAGGTTTTCCCCGGTTTCATCGGTGAAATGCAGGCTGCCGACCTCACAGCCGAAGTCGTCCATCACTTCCTTGAGCCATGCCCTCCATTCAACATCGTTCATTGCCCCGAAGCTAACAGCCCGGGCGGGCCAGGGCAAACATTCCGCGCATCTTCATTCTGGCCATCCCCAACATGTCGTCTATCACTGCGGCCAGATGCTTGCGCTCAATCCATCCCTCGCCTCCCTCGCGGCCGACGCCCGTGAGGCATTCCTGGCCATCGCCGGCCAGCAAGCCACCGTGACGGTGGCCGCACCCGGCCGGGTCAACGTGATCGGCGAGCACATCGACTACTGCGACGGCTTCGTGCTGCCCTGTGCCATTGAACGCTGGGTGGTCATCGCGGCGCGGCCCAACGGCACGACAAGCGCCCGGGTGGCCAGCGCGCATGGCGGCGAGCCGGCCACCCTGGACCTCGCCGCGGCCCAACAGGCGGTGCCGGGCGACTGGGCAAACTATCTGCGCGGAGTGGTCCACGGTTTCCAACAACGCGGGATAAGCGTCCCAGGGTTTGACGCGTTCATTGTCTCTTCGGTGCCCTCCGGCGGCGGCCTGTCTTCCTCGGCGGCCCTTGAGACGGCCACCGCAACGCTGCTCGAAGCCCTCAGCGGCACGGTCCTGGACCCGCGCGAGAAGGCCAAGCTGTGCCAGACCGCCGAGCACAGCTTCGCCGGCGTACCCTGCGGCATCATGGACCAGTTCGCCTCCGCCTGCGCCGTGGCCGACCACCTGCTGCTCATCGACTGCCGCTCCAACGAGGCGGTCCCGGTGCCTTTCGCCAACCCTAACTTGAGCCTGCTGGTGGCTAACACCCGCGTCCATCACCAGCTCAGCGACGGTGGCTACGCCGCGCGCCGCAACGACACGATCAGCGGGCTGGCCACTTTGGGCAAGGCCTCGTGGCGCGATGTGAGCGCCGCGGATGTCGAGGCGGCGCGCACGGACCTTGGTGACCAGGTTTACCGCCGCTCGCGCCATGTCGTGGGTGAAATCCAGCGCACGGTGGATGCCGCCGCCGCGCTGCGCCGCGGTGATTTCGACGCTCTCGGGCCGCTCATGGCGGCCTCCCACCGCTCGCTGCGCGACGATTTCGAGGTCTCCTGCGCCGAGCTTGACCTGATGGTCGACCTCGCCCAGCAGCTCGGCAGGGACGGCGGCGTGCTTGGCAGCCGGATGACTGGCGGCGGCTTTGGCGGCTCGACCATCACCCTGTGCGAGACCGCCAAGGTGGCCGCCATCGCCGACCACCTCCACGAGCACTATCTCGCGCGCACCAGCATCGTGCCGGAAATCTTCGCCACGCGCCCGGCTGGCGGGGCTGCTGTGCTAGATTAGGCGGGCGCCGATTTCGAGTTTTTCGCGTTTCCCAACCGGTCCCCCCGCCCCCACACTGCTGCCCATGTCCTGTGAAACCCTCGGAATCGGCCTGGCCGGCTTTGGCACTGTCGGCACCGGTGTGCTCAAGGCGCTCGAGCGCAATTCCTCGCTGATCTCCGACCGGACCGGCGGCACCGTCAACCTGGCCGTGCGCCGCATCCTCGTGCGCGATCCGTCCAAGCCGCGGGACTTTGTCTTCCCCAGCGAGTGGATCACCACGGACGCAATGACGCTGATAGATGATCCGGCCGTCGACATCGTCGTGGAGCTCATCGGCGGCACCACCCACGCGTTTGACCTGGTGGCCGCGGCGCTGCGCGCGGGCAAGCCGGTGGTGACGGGCAACAAAGCCCTGTTAGCCGAGCGCGGCGTCGAGCTCTTCGCCATCTCGCGGGAAACCAGGACCTCGATCCACTTTGAAGCCGCGGTGGCTGGCGGCATCCCGATCATCAAGACGGTGCAGGAATCCTTTGTTGGAAACCGCATCCACTCGATCATAGGAATCATCAACGGCACGTCCAACTACATCCTCCAACGGATGACCGACGCCGGCCTCGGCTACCCGGAGGCACTCCAGGAAGCCCAACAGCTTGGCTACGCCGAGGCGGACCCCACCCTCGACGTCAACGGCTGGGACGCGGCGCACAAGGCCATCCTGCTAGCCTCGCTGGCCTACGGCTTTGCCATCGACCCGAAGGAAGTCTATGTGCGCGGCATCGAGATGGTGCGCGAGATCGACATCGTGTTCGCCAAGCAGCTTGGCTACGTCATCAAGCTGTTGTGCATCGTGCGCGAGCACTCCGACGGGGTCGTGGAGCTGCGCATCCAGCCGTCATTTATCCCGAAGTCGCACATCCTTGCCTCGGTCAACGGGGTGTTCAACGCCGTGGCGGTGCATGGCGACGCGGCCGGCGAGTCGCTCTTCTACGGTCGCGGCGCGGGCCAAGACCCAACAGCCTCGTCGGTAGTCGCCGATGTCGTCGAGGCCGCCCGCGGTCTGCGCCAGCCGGAATGCCACCGCGGCTTCCTGCCGTACCGCACCGATGGCAAGCTGCTGCCCATCGAGGAGACGTCTACCCCCTATTATGTTAGGTTCGAGGTCACCGACCGGCCGGGCGTGATTGCGGAGATCGCCACGGTGTTAGCCCACGACGGCATTGGGATTTCCGGCACCCACTCGCCGGTGGACACGGAGAACCCGGATGCGCCGTTTGTCGACATGGTCTTCCTGCTCCACACGCTGGAGTTCGGCAAGCTGCGCGATGCACTGGCCAAGGTAGAAGCCCTCCCGTCGGTCAACGCCCGGCCGGTGGTCTTCCGCGTGGAGAACCTCAAGTAGCCCCGGGGGCCACCGCATCCCGAGCTTGCGCCGCGGGGCGGATTGCTCTTCACTCCGCCCGCCCATGGCCCTCATCGTTCAAAAATTCGGCGGCACCTCGGTCGGATCCATCGACCGGATCCGCAACGTCGCGGCCCGCATCAAGCGCTCCGTCGACGAGGGCCACCAGGTCGTCGCCGTCGTCTCAGCCATGAGCGGCGTGACCGACAAGCTCATCGGCATGGCCCGCGAGATCTCCGCAGAGCCTAACGAGCGCGAGCTCGACGTCCTCGTCTCCACCGGCGAGCAGCAGTCAATTGCCCTGGTGTCCATGGCCCTCCAACAGATTGGTGTCGACGCCGTGTCCATCACCGGGCGCCAGGCGGGCATCATCACCATGGGCTCACACACCCGCGGGCGCATCCTCGACATCGACCCGACTCTCATGCAGGGCTTCCTGAGCGACGGTAAAACCCTGGTGGCCGCCGGCTTTCAGGGGATCACCCCGGATGGGATGATCCACACGCTGGGCCGCGGCGGGTCGGACCTGACTGCCATTGCGATCGCCGCGGCGCTCAAGGCGGACGTCTGCCAGATTCTAACCGACGTGGACGGCGTCTACACCTGCGATCCGCGGGTGGTGCCAAACGCGCGCAAGCTGCCGGAGATTTCCTACGACGAGATGCTGGAGATGGCCTCGTCAGGGTCCAAGGTGATGCAGTCGCGCTCGGTGGAGTTTGCCAAGAAATTCGGCGTGCTGTTTGAAGTGCGCTCCAGCCTGAATGATAACCCCGGTACGATTGTGACCGAAGAACATCCCGCCATGGAAAATGTCGTCATCCGCGGAGTCTCCATCGAGCGCTCCCAAGCCCGCGTCACGCTCACCGGCATTCCCGACCAACCGGGATATTCCGGCCAGATCCTCGGAGCGCTCGCCGACGCGGAAATCAACCTGGACATGATCGTCTCCAACATCGCCTACGACGGCCTCGCGCGGCACTCGTTCACGATGCAGGCAAGCGACCTGGGCAAGGCGCAGGCGGCCCTCAAGCCGGTGTTGGCCAAGCTCGGATCCAACGCGCGGATTGAGACGGAAGGCGGCATCGCCAAGCTTTCCTGCGTGGGCATCGGGATGCGTTCGCACTCCGGAGTGGCGGCGAAGATGTTCAAAGCCCTGGGAGCGGCCGGCATCAACATCGGCATGATCTCCACCTCGGAGATCAAGATCGCGGTCACCGTCGACGAGGTCAACATCGAGGACGCCGCCCGGGCCGTCCACGCCGCCTTCGAGCTCGACAAGCAACCGTGAGGCGGAATTTCGCCTGACACGACGCGTGATGTCGGCCACATTCGGCGGTGATCGGAGGCGCATGGCAGCCGCCGCCCTGTTCCCATGTCCGCGACCCAAGTTGTAGCTGAAACCGTCGAGCGCTGCCGCATGGCGGGCCTGCGCCGCACCAGGGCGCTTGAGGAGCTTCTCCTCACCCTGCTCGAATCGGCCAGGCCGATGACCCTCGGCGAACTCGCCGCATCCGCCAGGCTAACCGACCAGTGCGACAAGGCGACCGTCTTCCGCTTGCTGCAGCGCCTAACTGACAAGGGGATTGTCCGCCGCCTCGGGTTGCACGAGCGCGCCGCGTACTTCACCCTGATTGTGCCCAACGCGCACAAGGACTTCCTGATCTGCACCGAGTGCGGCTCGATCGAGACCGTCCAGGCGCCTTGCCCGGTGCACGAGCTTGAGGAGGAGATCAAGCGCAAGACCGGGTTCCGCAACCTCTATCATGAATTGGAATTCTTCGGCACCTGCCCGCGCTGCCCCGGCCCGCGCTGAGAAAACTTCTCCCACTCATGGCCAGCGCACCCAAACCACCTGCCACTCCGCGCGAGGCCGACTTCTTGCGCTTCCTCGCGGTGGAGAAAAACGCCTCGCCTCGCACGCTGAGCAACTACGAGCTTGGCCTGCGCAGCTTCCGCGACTGGGCGGGCGAGCGCTTCCACGGCTGGGAGGCGGCCACGGCGGATGACTTCCGCGGCTATCTGTTTGACCTGCTGAAGCGCGACGCGGCGCGCGCGACGATCCGCGTGCGCTTTGCCGCGCTGCGTTCGTTTTTCCGCTTCCTGGTCCACCGCCACGGCCTGGCGAAAAGCCCGGTGGCCGGTGTGCTCCTGCCCAAGCCGGAGCGCAAGCTGCCCGTCGTGCTGACGCTCGCCCAGATCGACGCCCTGCTGGCCCTGCCCTATCAGCTGCCGGTCGAGCGGCAGTCGCCGGCGTGGCTGCCGCACCGCGATGCGGCCATCCTCGAGCTCTTCTACTCCGCCGGCCTGCGGCTCTCCGAGCTGGTAGCCCTTGATGTTAGCGACGTGGACTTCATCAGCGAAACCGCCCGCGTCCTCGGCAAAGGCCGCAAGGAGCGGCTGCTGCCGGTTGGCGGTCCGGCGCTTGAGGCTCTCAAACATTACCGCAAGGCCGCCGGCGTCTCCTCCGGGCCGCTGTTCCTGAGCAAGCTGCGCCGCAGGGTGACGGCCCGCGCCGTCCAGCAACTCCTGCGCAAGTACCTCGCCCACGCCGGCATTCCCTTTAGCGTCACCCCGCACAAGCTGCGCCACACCTTCGCCACCCACCTGCTGGATAATGGCGCCGACCTGCGTGGCGTTCAGACGCTGCTTGGCCACGCGTCGCTCTCCACCACCCAGATCTACACCCATGTGAGCCGCACCCGGCTGCGCCAAGCGTATGATGCGGCGCACCCCCGCGCGCGCTAGATCGCGGGTTTTTTGGTTTGCCGGCGTGCCCGGTGGAGCGCTTGCTAGGGGGGTGTTGCGACCTTCTCCGATGCGCCTCTTGGCATGTGTTCTTGCCGTGGCGACGGTTTTCGCCGCGTGGCGACTCATGCGCGGGTATGATCCGGAGGCAAACCCGGAAGCCGGCCACCAGATCAACTCGGTGAGCGTGACTGAGGACCATGGCTATTGCTGGCTGGATATCGACCTTATGGTCAAGCCGGCGGCGGCCGGGGAGGCCGGCATGATCATGTTGCTAGGCGCCGGCGGCCAGCAGTACTTGCCCGCCGCGGTGGGCGCGCCACTGCGCCCGGCCGCGGCTGGACCGGCGCTGCGCTTTTGGCTGCGCACTGCCGAGCTTGAGGGGCTGCTAACATTGGTTGTTGGACGCGACCGACTGCGGGTTAAGCTCGCCGGGCCAGCACCGCGCCTAGCCACCGGACAATCCCTCACGCTGCGCCAAACCCGCTGGTAGAATTCCTCGATGCCCTGGCTCCTGATCGACAACTCGAACACCCGGACCAAGCTGGTGTTGGGGGATGCTAACGGCCTGCTAGAATGGCGCGGCCAGCTTGCCACGCCCGAGATCAGCCCGCAGAGCCTGCGCGAACTGCTTGGGGACCTGGCGTATTCCGGGGTGGTGCTATGCTCGGTGGTTCCGGAAAAAGCGCGGGTTTTGAAGGAT
>JBILQA010000145.1:0-7392 GCA_044373535.1 Akkermansiaceae bacterium
CCACCGCACTACCGGAACCCATCGCCTTGCGAAACGACTGGATGGCGTTCTCGAATTGGCCGAGGCGGGCTTCGAATTGCCCGCTGCGGAAGGCCAGATCGCTCTGGCGCCGGGCATTCATCGGCGCCTTGCGGCTAGTCAGTGCCTTGGCGATCTTGAGCCCCTCGGCCCATTGCTCGGCGCGGCTGGCTGCTTCGAGACTCTGGAAGCCAACGTCGGTCAATAGGGGGCTGACCGGGAGCTTGGCAACCAGTTCTCCGGCGAACTCGGTGGCGTGCTGGAACCCAGGCGCAGTGTTGGCGGCCATCCACAGCCGCAGCGCGGCGATGCCGTCATCCACTGTGGCCCGGCTGCGCCAAATCTCGGCGCGCTCGGTGGCCGCCGCAGTGCCTCGTCCGGTCCGCTCCAAGGCCGTCGCGACCCGATCGCGCACGTTATTGCTAAGCGCATGGCGGGGGAACAGCTCAAGGAATTGGCGTCCGGTGGTGATGACGTCCTCGTGACGGGCGGTCGCCGCGTAGCCGTCAATGAGTTTGAGGGTGATTTCCGCGCGGCGGGGGTGATCCGCTTGCGCGCGGGAAAACTTCCCCGCGCTGCGAATCAGCCCAAAAACCTGCTCGTCTTGCCAAGAGCGCTCGACGAGTTTGAGCATGAGCTCCGCGCCCGCCGGCGAGCTGAGGGTGGTTTCCTTGAGGCGCGCTTCGAGCGCAATAGTCTCGTCCGCGGGGGCCGCAAATGCCTGCAGACCAAGTGCCAGGAGCGTGAACAGGGGATAGGCGGGTGTTCTCAAAATCCTGCTTTGCTGAGTGCTTCGACGATCTTATTGGCCTCCGCGGCGATCGGGCTTTCCGGGTAGTCGTTGATGAGCTGCTCGAAGCGCTTGCGGGCCTCCGGCTTGCGGTCGACCTTATAGAGGCAGCGACCGTAGTTAAACAGGATGACGTCGAGGAAGTTGGCATCCGGATGGTCGGAAAGGACGTTGTCGAAAACGTCAATGGCGCGCCGGTAGTCTTCCTTCTGGTAGTAGAAGGCGGCCATTTTCGCGACCGCATCGCCGATTCGTCCGGAATCAGGAAACTGCTCGTAGACGGCTTGGTAGGCTAGAAACGCCTGTTCGAAGAGCGGCACCGCGGCGGTGGCAGCCGCCTGCAGGGCCATCGCCTCGTAGCACTCGCCGATGAGGAACTGGCTTTCGCCACGCAACCGGCTGTCAGGCAGCTTGGTGATGGTGGCGTAGAGGCTGATGGCGCGCGGGTAGTTGGCGCGTTTGCGTTGGACGTGGGCCTGCTGGAGCATTGCCTCGTCCACGAAGGTGCTGGCGGGAAACTCGGCAAGAAGCCGCTGGCTCATCCCGAGAGTCAGATCGAGCTTGTCCATGGCGAAGTAGATGCGCCAGAGCTGCACGTAGGTTTCTTCGAGCAGTTGGCCGCCGGTGGCGCGGGCCTGCTCCAGGGTGCTTTCGCAAACCGCCAGCGCCTCGGCGTATTTCAAATCGGCTTTATCGTTGAGGCCAAACTCCTTGTACTGGTTGCCCACCTCCGTGAGGGCGGTGGCGGTGCGCACCTCGGTTTTAAGGCGCAATTCCTGATCGGAAATATCCGTGCGCGTCACGCGCACCTCGCCAAGATTGCCTTCGATGATTTTGACTTCAGCCGTGCGCACCACGGGGCCTTCCCCGAGGTGGCGCTCGTCGAGGTAAACGAGACGAATGATCTCGCCGGAAGCACCGGTGAGGGTGTTTTTGGCCGTGCCCGGGAGGACTGGCACCGCCGCGCGGAAGACCCCGCTTTGGCTGGTTTCCTTGAGGATCACCGGCATCGAGCGAATCCTCAGCAAGGGCTCAATTTGATCTTTAAGCAATTCACCCTCAGGCCCCTCCGCGAGCTCACCGGCGGCCACCCGGGTGGCCAATTCATCATCGATCTCGTCGCCGGTCTTGCGCCGGAAGACCTGAAGGTCGGCCTTGAGGGTTTCGGCCTTGTCGCTGGTATCCTGGTCCGCATCGGCAATTTGTAGGTTCAGAGGCTTACCCAGCACCGCCGCCTGGCTGTCCTCCTGATAGGATCCATCGGTGATGCGCACCAGCCCGTTGCCAACCACCACGACCTCCTTGGTGCGCTTTTGGTCGGGCGCATTCCCGGCGGTGTGGGTGTCGGCGTAGGTGACCGTGACGGTGTCGCCGCCCCGCAACTCCAGCACGCCGTTGTTCGGATTGGGTGAGCCAAGTGTGGTCACCAGGGCGCCAAGGACAACCCGGGCGTTGCGCCCAACCGGGTCGCAAAGCAGAGTTTCCTCATCGCCGCTGCGGGTCACACAGTGCACCTTGATTTGCGCGCCGACGGGCAGGATGGCCAAGTCCAAGTCGTCGATCTTGATGTAGAGGCGCTTGCCGGCCTCGAGCTTTTCAATTTTCGAGTCTTCCCCGGACAGCACGGTGCCGACTTTTTCGAGCGCCTCGATGGCGCGGCTGTAGTGGCCGAGCTTGAAGTGGCCCATGCCGATGTGGAAGAACGCCTCGTTGACTTGGGTGGAAGCGGGAAACCGTTCGATCACGTCGCGCATGATCGTAAAGCACTTGCCATAGTTGCCCGCTTCATAAAAGCACACCCCGGTCTGCAGGTAGGCGTAGGCGCGGCGCTCGTCGTCTTGATTGGATTCCACTGCGGCGGCTTCGAAGTGGACCCGGGCCTTGGCGTAGTCGCGGGTTTCCTTGAGCAGATGGTCGGCAAGCCGCAGGTGGGCTTCAAAGCGCAACTGGCTCTGCGGGTAGCGCTCAACCACCGATGCCCAGACTTCGAGGGCTTTTTCGTTTTCGCCAAGTTCGAGTCTGGCGTCGCCGGCCTGGAGCAGCTTGCGCGCGGCACGGTCCTCAATGATCGAGCCACGCTCTGCGGCGGCCGGTTCTTGGGCGGGCGCCGAAAAAGCTAATAGCAGGGGGAAAAATCCGCATCGGGTGAGGAAGCGCCACATCTTCATGAAAACAATTCGTGGATCGGGCTGGCCTCCTTGCGGATCAGACGCATCGGCCGCCCCTGGGAGGTGACCACCTCCTTGTTCAAGTCGATTCCCAGGGCGAGGCAAATGGAAGCGTGGAGATCGGCCACGTTGACGGGGCGCTCAGCGGGCTCCATGCCGTCCTCATCGGAGGATCCAATGATCGAGCCACCTTTGATGCCGCCGCCAGCCATCAAACAGCTGAAGCAGCGCGCCCAGTGGTCGCGTCCGGCACCGTCGTTGATGCGCGGCGTGCGGCCGAATTCGCTCAGCACGACGACCAGGGTTTTTTCGAGCTTGCCGTTGGCCTTCAGGTCGGAGAGCAGCGAGGCGATGCCCGGGTCCATGGCGGCACCGTGGGCGCGCATCGCTTGGAAGATGCCGCCGTGGTTGTCAAACCCGCCGCGGTTGACCTGGACAAAGCGCACGCCTTTTTCCACCAAGCGCCGGGCCAGCAAGGCGCCGCGGCCAAACTCGGTGTCGCCGTAGCGCTCGATGGTGCTGGGTTTCTCCTCGTCGAGCTCGAAGGCCTTCAGGGCCGGGCTTTCCATCAGGGCAACCGCGTCCTTGAGGGCAATCTCGGAGGCTTTCATCTGCTCGGCACCAGTCTGGCCCGAGGTGCGGGCATTCATGCGCTCAAGGATCTGCAGGCGCTGCATGCCGCGGGCGTGGCTGATCCCCTCGGGGAATGCTAGATAAGGATCCTTCTCACCCGGGCGCCCAACAAAATACGCCTCGCACTGTTGGCCCAGATAGCCCGCGCGGGCGGCTTGGCCGCTGATGCTGACAAACGCGGGGAGATCGCCGAGCGGCTCGCGCTCACTTACCACGATGGACCCGAGCCCCGGATGGATGATGTTGGGCGACTGGCCAAAGCCGGTCTGCAGCTCGTACTGGGCCCGGCCGTGGTCGCCATTGGTGCCGGCGATCGAGCGGATCAAAGCGGCGTGGTGCATCTGCTTGGCGAGCTGCGGGAAGATTTCCGCAATCTCCATGCCGGGCACCGAGGTCTTGATCGGGGCAAACTCTCCCTGCACCTTGCGGCCGGGCTTCGGGTCCCAAGTGTCCAAGTGGCTCATGCCACCGCTGTTCCAGAACAGGATGACATGTTCCGCATGGGCCTTGCCGGGAGCGCTGCGTGCCAGCAACTGACTGATCGGCATGCCCAGCAGCGTCGCGCTGAAGAATTTCAGCACGCGGCGGCGGGTGATTTGATAGTCAGTGCAGGCGTTCATGGGTGGCGTGGAACTTACGGAATAAATCGGAACTCGTGGCTGTTGAGAAGCACCCAGCGCAGATCGGCCATTCCCTGTAGGGCATCTCCGGCTAGCATCGCTTCGGCCTCGGCCTTCTCTTCAGCACTCGGCAGGCGGCTTAAAATTTCCTGATACGCCCAGTCGATCGCCTTGCCCTGGTCGGATTGCAAGATCCGGTAGAGCGGCTCGAGCGGGCCGACCCGCGAGGCTTCGTGGGTCATCCGCCCGTTGAGCATCATGAGCTGCTGGCGTAGCGACGGGGAGCTGTCGCGAAACTCGCCCAGTTCGCTGCGCCCGGGCTGGCCAAAGACGCGCAGGAAATGGGCCGGCGGGGCCGGGGTGGCCATCTGCATGGAACTGCCAAAGCGCGGGTTGTCATCAACCGTTTCGACAACCGTCGCGGTGGTGAATTCCATCGCCATGGCCTGGGAATCCCTCTGCATGGCCATCATCTTCTCCGCCTCGATCTGTTCGTTGGAAAGCGCCCGCATTGACTCAAGTTCGCTGCGCTCCTGCTGGGTGAGGATCGCGTGGAAGTCCAACTTCAGGGATGACTCGAGGTCGTAGCCATCGCCGCGCGGGGCGGGCGCGGCGGCCATCTTATCCAATGGGGTGGCCGTCGGCGCGGCCGGATTTTCAGGCGCCATCGCGCCGGTGGGTACGCGGATTTGGCGGCTGACCTGTCTATCGTTGGCACCCGCGGGCCACTTGAAGGATTGCAGATGTCCGGCGATGACGACGCTGTCGAAGAGAACCTCTCCAAGCATCCGGCGGGGAGGGGCGGCGGCAAAGCGCTTCTGGCTTTCCTCGCGTTGCACCACCGGAGTGGTGGCGGGCAGAGCGCTGCGCCGGTAAGCATCCGAAAGGGTGATGATGCGGACCAGATGGCGCAGGTCGTAGCCTCCGGCGATGAACTCCCGAGAGAGAAACTCAAGGGTCGTCGGGTTGTTGGGTAGATTGTAGGGCGAAAAGTTATCCAACGGCTCGACGAACCCACGTCCCATGAACTCCGCCCAGACCCGGTTGACGAATGCCTGGGCAAACAGGTCATTGCGTGGCTGGGTGATGAGGTCCGCGAGTTGCTCGCGCAATTCGCTGGTGCGGTGGAGGTCGCCCTGGATGTCAAGCGCCCGGCCCTGCTCCTTGGCCTCCTCAAGCACTGGATCTAGCGGAGTGCCCACCCCGGGCTTGATGGCGTCCAACAGGGCGTCGAGCGAGGCGCCAGCTTGGCCCGAAGCGGCGGCCTGCTGCTCGGCACTGCGCCGCTTTGCCAGGCGATCGAGGTGGCCCGAAGCGCCCTGGCCATCGGCTAACTTAAAGGGAAAGCGCGGGCTCAGCGGGATTCGCGCCTCGGTGCCGGCCTTGTCCTCAGGTGGCCAAAGAATCGTCATCTTGTCCCCCTCGGTCGTGTAGACCATGCCTTCCTGGCGCCCCTGAACTTTTTGGGTTTTCCCGAAGAATGCGGCAAACTGGTAGAACTCCTTCTGTTTCCAGTCATCAAATGGATGGTCGTGGCACATTGCGCAGCCGATGCGCACGCCCATGAAAATTTGCGCGGTGGCCGCGGCCAGTTCCATCGGCTCAACGTCGTCCCCAAGCAGGTAGCCGACTGCCGGATTGGACTGGGTGCGCCCGGAGGCGCTGACGAGCTCCCTAACAAGAACATCGTAGGGTTTCTGCTGGTTGATAGAACCATGCACAAACGCTAGCAGCTCCTTGCCGCCGGGGATGTCTGAACGGATGCGCAGCATGTCGGACATGAACACCGTCCAACGGTCCGCGAAGCGCGGGTCGCCCAAAAGTTTTGCCACGAGTTGTTCGCGGCGGTCTTGGCCCCAAGCTTCGAACTCGCGGATTTCCGCCACGGTTGGAATTCTCCCAATCAGGTCGATGGTGGCGCGGCGGAGAAAGGCGGAGTCGGCAATTGGAGCGCTGGTGATCAGCGGCGTGCCGGCGTTCTCCAGATGCAAAATTCCATCCAGCATCGCCGCGGCTTCCGCCGCCGAGCCGGGTGCCTTGTCGGGCATGGCCACGCGTGCCGCAGAGGTCGGCTTGCGCTCCTGCAGGGTTAGCCCCGGGGGCCATGACGCACCGGCATCCACCCAAGCATCTAGCAGACCGACTTCCTCCGGAGTGAGTGCCTGTCCCTCATCGGGCATGACGCCCTCGTCGATCGGGCGCAGGTGGATGCGCACCAGCAACTCGCTTTGGGCGATGTCGCCCGGGACGATGGCGGCCCCGGTGTCCCCGCCTTCGATCATGGCCGCATAGCTGTCCATGCTCAGGCCGCCCTTGGCTTTGTCCGGATTGTGACAGCGCAGGCAGTTGCGCTCGAGGATCGGCTGGATGAGGTCGACGAAATTCGGGCCCGCGCCGTGCGTCGAACCTGCCCCGCAAGCTCCCAGCGCCATGACGATCAGGAGGCCCTTGCGCGAAAATGGAAGATTCATCAACATCGGGTAACGACCTTCTAGGTACTCAGTCTTCAATGAAGACAGAAAGCCGCACGGATGGGAACAGGAATCTTCCCCGCCTGCCAAGGGGCTGCCCCCGTAGGGAAAGGATCGGTCCGATCCTCTGATGCGCTTCGAGTTCTTCCACCTCGGGTCCGATGATGTAGCGGCCGTGATCCAGAACCGGTTGGATTCGCACATCGATCTGCGGGCGGATGCGTGCCTGCTGGGTTTTTTCAGGTCAATGAACTCCATGTTTGACCAACTTCCACGGGTCTTTGGATGCCAGGGCGCGGCCCACCTCATGCGCCGCGGCCAAGGCCTGCCGGCCGTTCTCGCCGGTGACTTTCGGCGCGGTTCCGGTCGCGACCGCATTGAGAAATGAATCAATCTGCAGTTCCAGCGCATCCCCTTCCGCAGTGAATTGCTCGCTGACGATATGCGGAAACCCGCTGCCATTCTCCTCCCGGCGAAACACCGCAAGATGGCGGTTCTGAAAGTCCGCGGAAACATACGTCGCCTTCTGGAAAAAACGCATCTTGCGTTCCGACTTCAGGCTGATCCGGCTGGCCGTCACGTTCGCCACGCAGCCGTTGGCAAACTGCAGGCGCGCGTTGGCGATGTCCACCGAGGAGCAAATCACCGGCGCACCGCTCGCGGCCACCGCCACCAGCGGCGAGTCGATCAGG
>JBILQA010000146.1:0-7371 GCA_044373535.1 Akkermansiaceae bacterium
TCCGTGCTGCGCCCACCCGCAGCGGTTTCCGTTTTCGCCGAGGATTGCGCCACGGCTGACGCCTGGGCCACCGCGCTGTTTGTCCTTGGCCCGGAGTTCAAAGACCTCCCTGCGGGCATCCAGGTCTACTGGCAACAGTAACTCTCCATCCATGAGTCAATCGCCTGCCGGGTTGCCAGCACATGGGCCTCCACCCGTGACTCCCAGACCATCACGCTGGGCGTCTCAAACGTGAAGGACAACGGACAGCCGCGCTTGGCCATGTAGATCGCCTCAGGCCAATCGCCCGGAAAATCCGAATCCGCAGGGTGAAAAATCCACCCCGGCGCGGTGACCGCATGGTCATCGATAAGCGCCTGCGGCTCAGGTGGAAATGCCGGCCGCACCGCCTCGATCACGGCTCCCGCGAACGACTCCTTTCCCGACGTGTTGATCTCATAGAGATAGAACCCGCTCGTCTCCCAGTCCTCGTGCAGCGACAGGAACAAATCAGGCGCCGCCAACGAGTCAAGCCACCCCGCGTGCAGTTCCACCTCGCGCGTTACCCGCGATAAATAATCCCGGTTCAGATCATAGCCATCCGCATTGCCCCGGTGCCCGAAGGTGAGGCCCCATGGGTTGAGCATCGGGCACAGCCACCACGACGCCCTGTCATCAAACTCCCCGCTCATCAGAAGGTGAAGCAACGCCTCAGGACCGGCCGGTTCATCGCCATGCATCCCCGCTGACACATACACCACCGGCATCCCAGCCAGCGCCTTAACGAAGGCTAACAGCGGCCAGCCGCCCACCTCCCCAAGATCCACCCGCAAAAAACCCCGCGCCGCAGCCGCAGCCGCAAACTCATCGAGGAAATTCCCCACATCCATATCTTCAGCTTGCCCCAGCCGAGCCGCTCACGCCACCGGAAACACCCGCACGCTTCAGGCTAATAGGCCGGCGCGTTCGGGTTGGGTGCCGGTACCCCGCCGACGCCGCCGTCGCCCTGCCACGTGCGTCCGTGCGCCTTGTTTTCCATGCCCGTTCCAAGGCTGCGCAGATCCCGCGAAAACCCAATGGCCGTGTTGCAGGAACAAAACCCAACCGCGGTGAAAGCCGCAGCCGCCAATAGAAGTGTGATGCGTTTCATCCCCCGCTTTTTGCCCTGCTTCTGCCCAATTGGCAACCGCATATCAGCCACCCGTGATACGTGATTAGACGCTTTCTGCCACCCATGGCGCTTCCGTTGTAGCTACCCTTGGCGCAGTTCTCGGCGCAGCGCCACAATCCCGTCGCGCACCTCGAAAACCTTCTGCCGTAGCTGCTCAAGCGCACGCCGATAGTCCGCGTCGGACTCCTCCTGAGCCTGCAACTCCAGACAGGCGGCAATCGCCTCGTTGGACCATGACAGGCAGCGCTTCAAGATCGCCAGCACATAGCCGGTCTCAGGCTCATAGCCCGCGTCGCGCCCGTTGAGGGCCCCGGCAAGCTTGCTGCTCACTTGCAACAAGCTTGAGATCAACCGATTGGATGCCGAGTTCTCGTCTCCCTGGTTGCGCACCAAGTCAAACGCGCGCAACGCCACCTCGTGCGAGCGCGCCTGCAGCGGGTGGCTTTCCTCGTCGTTGTCATCGCAGGTTGCCGAGCCGTCCACCACGCCGCCAAATGCCTCCATGCTCATCGCCTCGGACTCGCCACCTTCCGACTCATCCGCCATCGCATCCAACAACCCGTCCCAACCCATCACGAACGCTTCCTTTTGCTCGGAATCGCGGTCGTCCATGTACTTCTCCAAAACCTCTTGATAGGCGTCGGCCAAGCGGTCGGACTCCTTGAGACGCTCCTCCCATTCGAACTCGTCAGCCTCGTCGAGCTTATCGTCGCTGGGCTCGCGGCGCTGGATGACGGCCGTCATGAACTCGCGCATCGCATGCTGGTTGGCCATGCGCTGCGCTTGCTCGTCGTCCTCGTCCATGACCCACTCGCGCTCGGAGACATCAAGCAAGAAATCGGCAGACTCGATCAACACCCGGCCATTGGCGTCGCTGAACCACTCAAGATAAACTCCGTTGCGCCAGGCATACGGCAACTCCTTGCCGGCATCGAAGAATTCGTGCCACTCCTCCTCGGGCACCGTGGGGATGCGCATCTTGCGCGAGGCGGTGATATCGCCGACGACCCCCTGCTGCTCCTCGTCGAGCTCGGAAACCACATCCGGCTGCGGCTGGACCCGCGGGTTCTGAAAACTAAGCCGGGTACCCGCCACATCGCGCCAGCAGTCACCCTCGAGCGTGAGGCGCAGGGGTTTTTCTCGGCCTAGCAACCAGATGCGGGCCGTCGTGACGCCTGCAATGGTGTTATCCACCTCACCACGGACGACCGCCTTATCAATTCGCCATGCCATTTCGAGACGCATCTTGATCCACAGCAACCTGTTCCGTCAACGCTGTTGGAGAACACCAAGTTAACCACTTGCGCCCAGCCTCAGGGAGCTTAGATTCAGGCCACATGGAATCCATTGGAACCGCCCTCCTTGCCATCGGCAGCATCCTTGTCGTTATCATGGCTTTTGGCCTGGTTGTCTTTGTCCACGAGCTTGGCCACTTCTTCGCCGCCAAGTGGCGCGGGCTGACCATCGACCGGTTTCAGATCTGGTTTGGCAAGCCGATCTGGAAGAAGACCATCGGCGGCGTCCAGTACGGCATCGGCTGGATCCCCGCCGGCGGCTTTGTCGCCCTGCCGCAAATGGCTCCCATGGAATCCATTGAAGGCAGCAACAGCGAGCGCGAGACACCGCTCCCGCCGATCAAGCCACTGGACAAGATCATCGTCGCCTTTGCAGGTCCGCTCTTCTCCTTTCTCTTTGCCTTGGCCATTGCCTTGGTCGTCTGGCAAATAGGTAAGCCCGCCGACCTGGTGCGCACCACCACCGTCGGCTATGTGAAGCCCGGCAGCCCCGGGGCTCTCGGCGGCCTGCAAGCCGGCGACCGCATCCTCTCCATCAACGGCAACCAAGTCGAGGGCTTCGCCGGCACGCTCGACAGCGTCATGGAGAATATCATGCTGCATGAAGGAAAAACCATTTCCTTTGTGGTTGAGCGCCCCGGCGTTGGCCAGCTCACCCTGCAGACCGGCTTCGAGACCGCACCGAGCAAGTGGTACCAACGCCGGGAACTCCCACGCGTCGGAATTTCCTACGACCAAGCAACCGTCATCGCGCGCATCATTCCGGGCAGCCCGGCGGAATCTGCCGGCCTCAAGACCGGTGACCGGATCCTTGCGGTCAATGGCACCAAGCTCCTCAGCCCGATGCAGCTGAGCGCGCTCCTCAAGACCACCACGGGGGAAGTTACCCTTGCCATCCAACGCGGTGCCGAGTCACTCACGCTGGCCGCCACGCCCCAGGTTCCCCAAACTCCTGCCGGCCGCGGGCCGAGCCTTGGCTTTGAACTCGATCTCGAACAAGGCGTCGACAAAACCCTCATCCACCCTGAGCCGTGGCGTCTGGTCACCGGCAGCCTCAGAATGATGAGCGTCACCGTCGAGAAGCTCTTCGCCCGTGATTCCTCAGTTGGCATCGACCAGCTCAGCGGCCCAATCGGCATCGCCAAAACCAAGTACAAGCTCCTGCGCATGGACCACGGCTGGCACAGGATCCTTTGGTTCATGGTAATCCTCAATGTGAACCTCGCCGCCCTCAATATGCTGCCTCTGCCCGTCCTCGATGGCGGCCACATCACCTTGGCCGTCCTTGAGCGCATCGCCGGACGCCCAGTCAAAGCCCGCTTCCTTGAAGCCCTTCAGGTTGCCTGCGCCCTCCTGCTCATCGGCATGGTCCTCTTCATCACCAGCAAGGACATCGGCGACGACATCGGCCGCGGTGGCACCCCCGCCGCGGAGATGCGCTTCGCCCCCCCCGCTGCCCAATAGAGGCGGCCCTTGGGCGGCCTCAGGGCTGCGCCGGCGACCTGCTCAGGTGCGCGGCGATCGCGGCGGCCACCTGCTTGCCCAGCAACCCGCTGCCCGCCGCGGTGTAATGCACGTCACCCACCGCCTTGCTGTGTTTTCCCGCCCATCCAGCGGTCAGCGCGTGGAGGTCGTCGACCGGGACTTTCTTCTTTTCCATCAGCGCAGCCGCGGCGGCGTTGTAGCGCACCTCGTCGCCGGCGACGCGGCCGGTTTCCGCCTCGGGAATCCACGTCGTGCTTGCCCAGATGACCTTTGCCCCAGTCGCCTGCAGGCGGGTGACGATCTTGTCGAGATTGGCGACATACTCCTCCGTGCTGATCGCGATCTTGCCATTGACCTTGTCGCGATTGCCCGCCTTTGGCTTCCCCGCCACCCGGTAACAGAGATCCCAAAGGCCCCAGTTGCAGTGGATGACGCTCCACTTCTGCCCGCCAAGCCAGCCATCAAGGCCCTCGAGACCCATCTCCGTGTCGCCGCAGTTCTCCGGTGAGTTCTTGTTCTTCGCGTTCATCGGCCGGAACACGTTGGCCTTACCCGCCAGCTCAGCGCGCACATCCCGGGTATAGCCGATAGAAATGCTGTCCCCGAGGATCAGCACGTTGGGCAATGCCGGATCCGGCGTGAAATCCCAGCTCCCCGCCACATCCGCTGGCGGCGTGTACACCTCCTTCTTGGGATCCTCCTGGCCACAGGCAACCGCCACCAACACCATCCAGCCCAGCAACAAGGGAACTTTCATGCCCACATCCCTAGCAGCACCGCCCCGCCCGCAAAGCCCATTCCTCTCATCCACCCCCGTTCTGCGCCACTTGGCGCATCCCTTCGTAAAGCACGATGGCCACCGCCGTCGACAAGTTCAAGCTGCGCGTCGCCCCGTCTAACATTGGAATCCGCAGCCCGCGCCCCGCGAAGCGCTCCAACAGAGCCTCCGGCAGCCCGCGCGTCTCGCAGCCAAACACCAGGTAGTCGCCGCTCTTGAAGCTAACATCCCAGTGCGGCGTGGTCGCCTTTGTTGTTAGAAAATGCAGCCGTCCACCCGCGTCCGGGTCCGCGGCAAGGAGGTCATCGAAGCTGTCCCAGACGCGCAGCGAAACATCATGCCAATAGTCGAGCCCAACGCGGCGGACTTGCTTGTCGTCTAGGGAAAACCCGAGCGGCTTGACCAGGTGCAAGGTCGAGCCCGTGGCAAGAGCCAAGCGGCCCGCCGCACCCGTGTTGTGCGGAATCTCCGGCGCGACCATGACGATGTTGAACATAAGTTAGAGCAGCAACATGCAGTCGCCGTAGCTGAAGAAGCGGTACTTCTCGCGCACCGCCTGGGCGTACGCCTCCAAGACCAAGTCGCAGCCCGCAAAGGCGCTCACCAGCATCAGCAGCGTGCTCTTGGGCAAGTGGAAGTTGGTTAGCAGGCCGCCGATCGCGCGGAACTCGTACGGCGGATAGATGAAGATGTCCGTCTCGCCACGGGCCGCGCGCAGCTCGCCGCCGGCGGCCTCACGCGCCAGATGCTCAAGCACGCGCGTCACGGTGGTGCCCACGGCGATGACCCGCTGGGCGGCGGCGATCGCCTTGGCAGTCTTCTCGCTCAGCACAAATCGCTCGGAATGCATTGCATGCTCGCTGACCACCTCCGCCTTGACCGGTCGGAAGGTTCCGACTCCCACGTGCAGGGTTAGAAACTCGTGGGCAATTTTCGCCAGCACCTCCGGGGTGAAATGCAGCCCCGCGGTAGGCGCGGCGATCGCACCCTCCTCGCGCGCGAACACCGTCTGATAGCGCTCGCGGTCTGCTAGGTCATCATCGCGGTTCATGTAATGCGGCAAGGCCAAGTGACCATGGGCGTTCTCGTCTACAGCCACGTCCCACTCGATCATCCGGCTGCCGTCGTCGAGCACAGCGACGACAGTTCCCGTACTTTCACCCACCTGGATTTGCCGGCCCGGGCGCATTTTTTTCCCCGGCCGCACCAGGCACTGCCAAAGCCGCTCGCCAGCCTTGTCGACGCGCACCAGCTCGATGGTTCCGTCGTTGGAAAAATAGCGTGCAGGCACCACCCGCGTGTCGTTGAGCACTACCAAGTCGCCAGGTCTCAGGAACTCTGCAAACTCGCTGAACTGCCGGTGCTCAATGGTTCCCGCCTTGCGGTTGACCACCATCATGCGCGACGACGAACGATCTGCCAACGGCCGCTCCGCCACCAACTCGGGCGGTAGTTCGTAATCAAATTCCTCCGTGCGCAGCGCCATGCCGTCATCTACCCGCCTCTCGCTGCCCCTGCAAGCGGCGATCAAGCCAACCTCACCTTCAAGCTTCTGGAGGTTTGCACCCGCTCGCCCCACGTGCTCAACTGAGGCATGCGCAAGGAATTGTTAGAACATTCGGTCTTTGCCATGGCCGCAGCGCAGTTTGAGCGCACGGCGGACTTTCTTGGGCTAACCGAGGCGGTGCGTGAGCGCTGCAAGTGGCCCAAGCGGCTCATCACGGTGACGGTGCCGATCCAGCGCGACGACGGGCGCACGGAGGTGTTTTTCGGCTACCGGGTCCAACACCACCTGTCGCGCGGCCCGGTCAAGGGGGGGCTGCGCTACCATCCTGAGGTTGACCTCGGCGAGGTGGCCGCTCTGGCGATGTGGATGAACTGGAAGTGCGCCCTGGCGAACCTGCCGTACGGTGGCGCCAAGGGCGGCATCGCCTGCGACCCGCGCAGCATGAGCGCGCGCGAGCTCGAGCGCCTGACGCGGCGCTTCACCATGGAGATCATGCCCTTCATCGGGGAAAACGTCGATGTGATGGCCCCCGACATGGGCACCAACGAGCAGACGATGGCGTGGATCCTCGACACCTACTCGACCCACGCGGGCTATCTGGTGCCCGGGATTGTCACCGGCAAGCCATTGAAGCTTCAAGGTTCCTACGGCCGCGTCCAAGCCACCGGCCACGGGGTGGCGTTCCTTATCTCGAGTGCCCTGCACAAGCTCGACCTGCCGACGGAGGGGTCCAGCGTCATCATCCAGGGCTTCGGCAACGTCGGCTTCCATGCCGCCAAAACCCTCCACAACTACGGCATGCGCGTCATCGGCATCGCGGATGTCACCGGCGCGGTCTGGAATGAGCACGGCCTGGACATCCCCGCCCTCGCCCAACATGCCGCCGCCACCGGCGGCGTCGCCGGCTTCCCGGAAAGCACCCCGGTCGACCCGGGCGAAATGCTCACCCGCAAGTGCGACATCCTCATTCCCGCCGCTCTCGGCGCCGTCATCACCGCGGAAAATGCCGGCCAACTCCAGTGCCGCCTTCTGGCAGAAGCCGCTAACGGACCAACCACCCCCGCCGCCGACGCCATCATCGAGGCCCGCGGCGACATCTTTGTCATCCCCGACATCCTCTGCAACAGCGGCGGCGTCGTCGTCTCCTACTTCGAGT
>JBILQA010000147.1:0-7332 GCA_044373535.1 Akkermansiaceae bacterium
CGCTCCTCGTGGAAAAGTTCCCCGCCGTCGGTGATGAGCAGTTGGACGTCGCGGGTGTTTGGCTGGTCAATGCACGGATAGTAGATCTCGTTGACGATCCCGTGGCTGAGCGTAAACCACAGGCGCGACGCGGTATGGTAGGCCGTCCCCACTCCATCCTTCGAGCTCGACGTCCAGCGCGGCGGAATTCCCGGCGCGCCAAATGCCTCCCCGGCCGGCATTGAGCGACCCGCGTTCATCCGCCGTGGGCAAAGCTCGGGTAGGCACTCATGCCGCCATCCAGGGTGACCGTCACGCCTGTCAGGTAGGACGCCTCGCGCGAGACGATGAACCTAACCATATTGGCGACCTCATCGACCTCGCCGATACGCCCGATGGGGATTTTGGTTAGGAGGTCGGCCATCTGGGCCGGGTCGTCCCAAACATCCTTGTTGATAGGCGTGCGGATGGCGCCCGGGGCCAGGCCGACGACGCGCACGCCGTTGTCCTGCATTTCCAGCGCCAGGGTGCGGGTGAGCATCGCCACGCCGGCCTTGGCGGCGCAATAGGCGGCGTGGCCGGCCCAGGGGATGGTCTCGTGGACCGATGAGATGGTTAGGACCACGCCGCTGCGGCGCGCGATCATGCCGGGCAGCACTTGGCGCGCGCACAGGAACGGCCCGCGCAGGTTGACGGCTTGGACGAGATCCCAGCCGGCGATGTCGGCCTCGGCGACCAGGGCAGTGGGGCCATCGATGCCGGCGTTGTTGACGAGAATGTCAATGGGCCCCAAGGCGGCCTGAGCGGCGGCAAAATAGCGCTCAATCGACTCGGGATCCGCCACGTTGAGCTGGGCGCAGAAGACGCGGCTGCCGAGGTTCTCGATCTCGCCGGCCAGCATTGCCGCCGCGTCGCCGCCCGAGTGGTAGCTCACCGCCACATCCGCCCCCGCCTGCGCGAGAACCAGCGCGATGCCCCGGCCGATGCCCGAACTCGATCCGGTGACAACGGCGGTCTTTCCTAGCAGGATTTCGTCCTTGGCATGCATTCGGGGGGGGGCGCTGGGGTCAGCGGCTCTAACGGGTGCCACGGCTTTGGAGGATTGCAACGGGAGTGTAGCGAACTTCGTGAGAACCTAGTTGCCGCCAGAACGCTCGGGCACCCAATGGAGGGCCGGCCCACCCCGCCGAGGCACTCACGGGCATGGCTACCTGTTTTGCTCGTTGGCGATGGTCGGGGTGGGGGCAAAGCGTGGGAAGCTTGCCGCGAGGCGGAAGTCCCCGGTGGCGGCGTCGCACAGGAAGATCTCCTGGTCCTCAAGGCGCACGTAGCCTTGCCACAGCGCTTTTTTTGGATCCGCAACCGAGACGATGGCAAAGGGCATGCGCATCTCCCCGTTGACCATGAGGGGTGTTTGGAATTCGAGCCGTTTGAGTGGCATGGGCATCGCCCGGGAAAAGCTCAGGCGCTCGGTGCTCACCCTGGCGAAGATCTGGGTGCTGACTTTCTGTTGGGCGGCGGCTTCCGGCGTCGGCGCCGCCTGCGGCTCGGCGTGCAGTAAGCTAACCGCGGCGGCGGCGGCAAGCAGCGCGACGATGGATGGACAGGCTTTGGTTTTGGTTTTGGTTTTGGTTTTCATCGGGATGTTTGGAGTTTGCTAGAGGTTGCTAGGTTCGGTGCGGGCGCCAGGTGCAGCAGCCACTCGGCGGCCGCGGCGTTGCCGAGGATGCTCAGCCACAGGGAGGCGAGGTAGTTGGCCACCTCGGCGAGCCCGAGCTGGAACAGGCCGAGGTGATAGACGCGGAAGGTCAGCGCGGTGGTGACCATGGCAAACGAGCGGACCATCCAGCGGCGGTGGACGGCGAGGTTGCGCGGCGCGATGGCCATGGCGGCCACTCCGCGCCAGGTGGTGAGGAAGGTGGCGGCGCCAAGCAGGAGGAAGCCGCCGCGGCCGAGCACGCCGCCCTTGGCCGAGAGGGCGAGCACCATTCCGGTTGGGCAGAGGACGAGCAGGACGCTGACCGCATAGGCGATCCCGCAGCGGCGGTGGAGCGATGGGAAGCGGCGCAGCAGCGGGGCGGAGAACTGCGGGAGCGAGGAGATCAGGCAGACAGCGCCGGCGAGGACGTGGAGATGGAGGCAGACGAGCCAAAGGGGCGTTGCTGCAGAGCCCTTCTGGGAGATAAAGACGTGGTTGCCGCCGGGCCTGAAGTCCGCGAAGGAGTCACTGACGAGCAGGGCGGTGGTGATTGCCAGGGCAAGCCAGCCGAGGTGCTTTAACATGGGTGGAGCCTAGCGGTTGGAGCGGCCGGCGGGGTAAAGGCGCGGTAAAATCCGGAGGAGCGGCCGGCGCACCTGAATTGGCTCGGCATTTGTCCGCCAGAGGTGGAGGGTTTAGGTTTGGTGATGGTTGAGGTGGAATTAAAGACGCTGCATTTGCACGAGCCGTTCCGGATCGCCTACGGGGCGAGTTCGACGCGCCAGGTGCTGCGCGTGCGGGCCGGCGGATTTGTCGGCGAGGCGCCATTGGTCCCGTATTACCAGGAGACGCCGGAGAATGCCGTGGCGTGGGTGAGGGGGCGGCGGGATGCCGCGGAGTCGCACGCGGGACGGCTGGCGCTTGATTTGCTCGAGCGCGACGGGCGCGGCGAGCCGCTGTGGCAAAGCGCGCAGGCGGTGTTGGGCGCTGGGCGTGAGTGGGATCGCATCGCGTGCTGCCGCTCGCTGGGGATTCCGGAGGATCTCGCGGAGCATGCCGAGCGGGTGCGGGAGGCCGCGCGCCAGTTCCAAGTGCTAAAGCTCAAGCTGGGGAGCGGGGAGGTGGATTTCGACGAGGCGGTGGTGGCCGCGGCGCGCAAGGCGGCCCCGGGTGCGACCTTGTTTGCCGATGTGAATGGCGGCTGGGCAGTTGATGAGGCGGCTCGGATGCTTGGGCGTTTGGGTCGCTACGGGTTGACGCTCATTGAGCAGCCGATTTCCTCGAAGCTCGGCGACGAGGCGTGGGCGGAGCTCGTGGCAAAATCGCCGGAGGGCGCGCTGCCGGTGTTTGCCGACGAGAGCGCGCGCGGTGCCGGCGACGTGCGGGGGCTTGCCGGGCGGGTCCAGGGGGTCAACGTGAAGTTGTTGAAATGCGGGACGTTCGCCGGGGCCATCGAGATGATCGCCGCGGCCCGCGAGCATGGGCTTGGGGTGATCTTGGGTTGCATGATTGAATCCAGCATCGGGGTGACCGCCGCCGCGCACCTTGCGCCGTGGGCGGACTATGTGGATCTGGATGGTCACCTTTATCTCGCGGACGACGATTATGTGGGCCTCTCCTTTGATCCAATGGGCCGCTTGGTGATGCCCGCGGGGGGCGGCATCGGTGTGCGGCCACGCTGATTCCTTGCCATGATTGCTCAACTGACCGCCCATGCGACCGAGCACCTGCCCGAGGCGCTCGCATGGCTGCGCCGGATGGTGGAGATCAACAGCTTCACAACCAACGTGGAGGGGATCGACGCGGTGGGCCGGGTGACGGCCGAGGCGTTTGCCCCGCTAGGGTTTGCGGCGGAGTTCATCGCGGCGGAGGAGCCCACCCATGGGCCGCACTTGTTTTTGCGCCGTGAGGGATCGGGTGCGGCGCGGCCGGTGGTGCTGGTGACCCATCTCGACACGGTGTTTCCGCCTCAGGAGGAGCTTGCCAACCAGTTCCATTGGAGTGACGAGGGTATGCGGATCTACGGCCCGGGGAGCGTCGACAACAAGGGTGGGACGATGCTCATCTGGCTGATGCTGAAGATCATGAGTGAGGTCAACCGGGACCTTTTCGAGGCCACCACGTGGCTGGTTGCGGCCAACTCGGCGGAGGAGGTCATGAGCGGGGACTTTGCCCGGCGCTGCGGGGAGCGCTGCGCCCAGGGCGCGCGCTGCTTGCTAGTGTTTGAGGGCGGGCCGGTGGACGAGACGGGGTACCACCTCGTCACGGCGCGCAAGGGGCGACTCGAATACCGTCTCACCTGCACTGGCCGCGCCGCCCATGCGGGGAGCAACTTTGAGTTGGGGATCAACGCCTTGGTTGAGCTTGCGCGGATGTTGCCGCAAATCCACGGCCTCAGTGACCCGTCGCGCTCGCTGAGCGTCAACGTGGCCAACCTGCATGCCGGCACCGTGCTCAACCGGGTGCCGCACCATGCGGTGGCCGAGCTGGAGATGCGCGCATTTGACCCACAGGCGCTCGAGGAGGCGGCCGCGGCGCTTGAGGCGCTTGCCGGCACCACCGCGGGAGGCGCCGCGCTTTCCATCGAGCGGCTCGGCGCCACGGCGGCCTGGCCGGGCGGGCATGCCACTGAGGCGCTTTTCGCCCACTGGCAGCGTGCCGGAGCCGCCCTGATGCTGCCGGTTCTGGCGATGGCGCGCGGCGGCTTGAGCGACTCGAACTACCTCAGCCACCTCGGGCCGACGCTTGATGGCATGGGCCCGAGCGGCGGCAACGCGCACTGTTCCCAGCGCTCCAGCGACGGCAGCAAGATGCCGGAGTATGTCGAGCCGCACACGCTTGTGCCCAAGGCCGTCATGAATGTGCTGGGGCTGCAGGCGGTGCTGCGGGAAGCCGATCAGTGAACGCTGAGCTGAGCTGGCCAACGCGTTGCGCGCGGCTTTCCGCTATCCTAATCGTGGCATCGCGGCGATAGTGGAGGGTTATGATTCCACCACGCAGCGGCCATGGGGGGCGCGGCCAGATCCGCGTGGGAATCTCCGGGTGGACCTACAAGCCATGGCGCGGGAATTTCTTTCCCAAGGACTTGCCGCAGCGGCGCGAGCTCGCGTACGCATCCCGGCAGGTCAATTCCATTGAGGTCAATGGGACGTTCTACTCACTGCAGCGGCCGGAATATTTCCGCGCCTGGGCGGCGGCGGTTCCGGATGATTTTGTGTTCTCCATCAAGGGCGGGCGGTTCATCACCCATCTCAAGCGGCTCAAGGAGGTCGAGCGGCCGCTGGCGAACTTCTTCGCCTCCGGGCCGCTTGAGCTCGGCCCAAAGCTCGGACCCTTTCTGTGGCAGCTGCCGCCGAACTTTGTCTTTGACCCCGACCGGCTTGCGCACTTCTTCAGGCTCTTGCCGCGTGACACCCGTGCCGCCGCCGAGCTTGCCCAGCAGCACGATGCGAAGCTCGATGGGCGTGCCTCAATGATGATTCCGCAAGCCGCCGCGCCGCTGCGCCACGCCCTTGAGGTGAGGCACCGGTCGTTTGAGACGCCGGCATTCATCGAACTCCTGCGCGAACATCAGGTTGCCTTGGTGGTGGCCGACGCCGCCGGCAAGTGGCCCTTTCTTGAGGATGTCACCGCGGACTTCATCTACATCCGCCTGCATGGCGCCGAGGAACTCTATGTGAGCGGATACACCCAGGACGAGCTCCACCGCTGGGCGCTCAAAATTCAACGCTGGGCGAACGGCGGCACACCCCGGGCGTCCCGCCGGTTGACCCGCCCGCCACCCCCAGTGCCGAATGGCCGCGATGTGTTTGTCTACTTCGACAATGACGCGAAGGTCTTCGCACCCTTCAATGCGATTTCCTTGGCGAGGCGCTTGGGCCTGCCCGCTCCCCAGGCACTGCCGGAGGAACAGCACTAGGCCCCGGGCCGTGGCCTTCTCAGCCCCTTAACTAACATTCCGGGAGATGAAGCACTTACTTGGGATGGGCCTGGTCTGACGCTCACCCCGACTCTCATTCAGATCCCATGGTGTATGTTACGGCGGGGAGAAAGTTCTTGGCAGGTGGGAGAGGTATGCGACGGTTAGATTACTGATGATCTTAACATCTCCCTACCGCTCGGGATTGCTGGCACTGCTACGAACAATGGCCGCTGTGGCGCTGCTGCTGGTGGTGGGGCGCGCGCTTTGTGAACCCGCCAACGGGCAAGGGGAGGCGGCCAACGGGCAAGGGGAGCCGGCGACCAAGGAGCAATTGGCTAAGGTTGACCTGGATTTGATCTTGGATGCGCCGAAGTGCTGGGATCTGACTCCGGCGGCCTTTGAGGCGCATTTCATGGGTCAGAAGCAGGGGCTGTTCCGTTGGCTCACCACGGACAAGACGCGGGCGATTTTCAGTCGGAATTTGTATTCGAACGTGACCATCGGGTTGGCGGCCTTTGGCAAGTCGATTCCCGTCGAGGAGGCGGTGGTCGACTTTGCCGGTGGGCGGCTCAACCTGGTGACCGTTTCGCTGCATAACCGCGGTGATGCCGAGGATATCCCGCTTGACGAGTTCAACCGCCGCTACAAGGAAGTGGGCAAGGCGGTGGAGGAGAAGCTCGCGATGAAGCCGAGTCCCTTGGTTGCAGGGGCCGGTTTACAGACGGAAGGCTATGTTTGGAGGTCGCCAAGGGGCCTTGCGATCTTGGAGTGCAACGTCGGGGCAACGAGCGGCAAGCCGCGCGAGTTCCTGCGCCTGCGGCTTGCTCGGCGCGATGCGACCGGAGCGCTGGCAGAGAGCATGAGAGGAGGCGGGGCTGCCGCGCCACGCCTGGCGGACCTTCCGCGCAACTTGATCAAGGACGCCAAAGGGAATGTCTTTATCGGCAATATCCCAATGGTTGATCAGGGGAACAAGGCCTACTGCCTGCCGGCTTCAATTCAGCGGGTATTCGAATATTACGGCATGGGCACCGACATGCACGAGATCATCGGGGCGGCGGGCTCGGACCCGAAGGCGAGAAGCAGTCCGATGGCCATGGCCAAGGAGCTCGATAAGATCGACTTCCACTTTAAAACCCGGCTCCAGATCCTGGGCCTCCTGCAGCAGGGGAGTTTGCGCGAGATTGAGGCGAAGAGGGGCGAGTATTTCGTCGGTGAGTTGATTGAGGAAAAGAAGTTCCTCGCGGATGTTCGGCGCTTCATTGACGCTGGGATTCCAGTGCTGTGGGCCCTTCAAGTGGGCCTCTTCCCTGAGGAACCGGCGCTCAAGGCCCCCATCACGGGCTCCTCAATGCGTCTGATTATCGGCTACAACGAGCAGGACCAGCGGCTCATTTCCACGGATCCCTGGGGGGCCGGTCACGAGTTCAAAAGCATGAAATACTCGGATGCCATGAAGGCGACTCTGGGCGTGTTTGTCCTCAAACCGACGGTGCGCTGAATTTCCTGCGGAGTTTCGCATCGATTTCTAGGATTTCGGCCGTTAGGCTGCGCGCCCATGTCCATCGACGTCGAGCTGCTCGCCAAAGTTTGTGAAGCCCCTGGTGCCCCCGGGTTTGAGAAAAAGATCCGGGAGTTGGTCATCAGCCAGCTCAAGGGGATTGTCGACGAAGTACGCGTCGACAACATCGGCAATGTGGTCGCCTTGAAAAAGGGCCGCTCGGCAAAAATG
>JBILQA010000148.1:0-7268 GCA_044373535.1 Akkermansiaceae bacterium
GGGGAAGTTCTCGCTGCGGGTCGGGGTGATTGCGGTCTTCGGTGACGCCATGGCCGGGTTTGAAGCACATCGGCCCGCGACGAGATAGCGTAGAATGAAAAATCTGCTCGGCGGGACCGGGCCAAGGGGCCCAGATTTCCGTCTTGGAGGTTTGACATCCCCCGGGCCGCCCGGTTGTATAGCTCATTCTTCACCCTTTGTTGATTCGTCCAACCCCAGAAAACCGTCTCCATGAGCGATCCTGAAAACTCCTCCGGCCCAGTCCCGCCAGCGAACCAAAGCGACATGGAAAAAAACGGCCCGGTCCCCCTGAGCGCGCGCAGCGAGGATCAGACCGCGATGAACAAGACGTCGTCGATCCCTCTGAAGAAGGAGACCGTCCGGGTGACCCTGAAGGCCAATCCGGAAGCGCCGCGGGCCGAGACGCCCAATATCGAAGGCGCTCCTCCCGTCGTGCAGGCAAGCACGGCGCCACCTCCGCCTCCGGGCGCACCGAGGCCAGGGATCGCCTCACCGGCCCCGACGATCCGCCTCAAGACCGGTGGCGGCGTGACTGGCACCCCGGCGCCCGCGCCAACCGTGCGCCTCAATACCGGCCCGAAAATCCCAGGCGCGCCAACCGTGCCGCTGACAACCCGCCCGATGGCCCCCGGAGCTGGCGCTCCAACGGTGCCGCTGCCAAGCCGCCCGCCCGGTGCCGGCGCTCCAACGGTGCCTTTGCAGCCGCGCCCGGTCACTGCCGCGCCGCCAGTCAAGGGCGCCACGATGCAGTTGCCAAAAGCAACCGTGCAGATCAATCCGACGAAGCCACTTGGGCCTCCGACGGTTCCCGGCACCGCCAACGTCGGCACCATGCATGTGGTTGACGAGGAGGAAAACGACCGAGCCCACAAGGAGGCCACGACCATGGCGATCCTGTCGGTGGTTGCCTTCGTTGCCTCGGTCGTCCTGCTTGCCGCCCAGATCATGACCTGGACGACCCCGGACGCCCTGGGGAATGCCAGGAAGATTGGTGATCTCTTCAACTAAAGCCACTTAAAATCGATTTATGGTCACTCCCATCGCCATCCTCGTTTGCGCCTCCATCGCTCTGTACATCACCGTGATGACTTTCATCATGCCATTGACCTAGAGCGAGCTGACAAAACCACGGATTCCTTCGCAAGGGCCGCTCTCTAACGAGAGCGGCCCTTGACGTTTTTCGGATGGCATGGATAGTCCCGGCATGGCTCTTGAACTTAACGAAGCGAATTTCCAGTCCGAGGTGATTGACTCGGACAAGCCGGTCCTGGTTGATTTTTGGGCCGAATGGTGTGGTCCGTGCAAGATGATCGGACCGGTCATTGAAGCGCTCTCGGCTGAGCTGGACGGCACGGCCAAGGTGGGCAAGGTGGACGTGGACAGCAATCGGGAGCTGGCGGTGAAGTACGGGGTGCGCTCGATTCCGCTGCTGTTGTTTTTCAAGGGCGGCGAGGTTAAGGACCAGATCGTGGGCGCCAACGTGACCAAGGAGATGCTCAAGGCAAAGCTCGCCGCGCTGGCCTGAGCAGGCAGGGTTTTTCATCCCCGGCAGCCGAATGGTTGCCGGGGATTTTTTTTACCGCTCTCACGGGATTCTCAGCGGATGGGCGCTAGGGTGTGCGCTCATGCAACCACTTTCCCCTGATCAAACTCCGCGCCGGGCCGCGGGCGCACTGGAAGTATCGTCCAGACGCAGAGACAAACCTGCCGCCTCAGCAAAAGCTGTGGATCGCTCGTTGGGTTGGGCCATCGCTTTGCTGGTGGCGGTTTTTGGCCTTTTTGAGGTGAGCCGGCTCGATCTGTGGCTGCAGGATGGGTTTTATGATTTTTCCACGGGAGGGTGGATGATCGATGCGCGGTCGTACTGGCCGCGGTTGCTGTGCTACAGCGGGCCGAAGTGGTTGATCATCGCGGGAGGGTGTGGCCTGCTTGGCTACACGCTGGTGTGCTGGCGTCGTCTTGGCGGGCGGCGCGACCTGCTTATCGTGGTGGCCACGCTGGCCATGGCGCCGAGCGTCATCGCGGCGGGCAAGGCAGTGACCAATGTCCACTGCCCGTATGAACTGAGCCGCTATGGTGGCTTCGCGCCGTACGTGAAAGTTTGCGAGCGATATCCGGCGGGTCTTGGGAAGCAGAAGCGCGGGCGTGGATTTCCTGCGGGGCACGCGAGTGGTGGTTTTGCCTTGCTGGCCATCGCCGGTCTTGCTCGCCGGCGGCGGTGGCGGATCGCCGGTTGGGCGCTCGGCCTGGGGGCCGGCAGCTTGATGGGCGGGTACCAAGTTTTGCGCGGGGCGCATTTTGTGAGCCATACGCTCATCACCTTTCTGGTCTGCTGGATCGTATTCCTCATCCTGCGGCGGATTTTTCCGCAGTGCGATGGTGGGGCGTCCAAGGAATTTCAAGTGGATGGGGCTGGCGCTTGCCTCGGGCGGCGTGGGCCGTCAACTTGCGGACCCGCATGAAGATCTTCACCGCCGAGCACGTCCACGCCGCCCTGAGCTACCCGCAATTCATTGGTGATCTGCGGGAAGCGTTTGGTGGGGAATTCACCATGCCGTGCCGCCAGGTGATGTTGCTCGATGAGGCGAGCGGCAGCCATGATGCGTTTGCGATGCTGCCGTCATGGAATGACGAGGTGATTGCGCTCAAGGCGTTCACGTATTTTCCGCAGAACCTGGCGCCGCACCAGTCGCTCTACTCGCAGATCATGGTGTTTGACCGCAAGCACGGGGCGCCGCTAGCCATGGTTGAGGGCCGCAGCGTGACGTGCTGGCGCACAGCCGGGGTGTCGGCGTTGGCGGCGAGTTTTCTGGCCCGTGAGGATGCGGCGACACTCTTGTTGCTGGGAACCGGGAACCTCGCGCCATTTCTGATCCGTGCCCACGCCAGCGTGCGCCCGTTGACCAAGGTGCTCATCTGGGGCCGCACGCCGGCCAAGGCCGAGGCGCTGGCGGCAAAAATGGCCCTCGAGCTTCCGGGAATCGAATTTACCGTTGTTGGCGAGATTGCGGCTGCTTGCGCCGTGGCGGACATCATCGTCTGCGCGACGGGTTCCGCGGAAATTCTCGTTCAAGGCGCGTGGGTGCGGCCGGGCACGCACACCGACTTCCTTGGCAACCACCACGCGACCAAGCGCGAGTGCGACACGGCCATGGTCACCCGCGCGCGCGTTTTCTTGGACACCCGGGTGAATTGCTTCAATGAGGCGGGGGAAATCCTTGTCCCCATCGCGCAGGGGGATTTCTCCAAGGAGCAGGTGGTGGGGGAGCTTTCCGAGCTGTGTGCGGGCACGGTCGGCGGGCGCCAGTCAGCCGAGGAGATCACGTTATTCAAGTCCGTCGGCTGCGCGCTTGGGGATTTATGCGGTGCGCTGGCGACGTTCAAGGCGGGTTAAACCGGGGGAAGTTGCCCCGGCGTCCACGTACTATGTTTCATCGCCACGCGATTACTTCGGGATCGCGCGCAGGGTGAAGAAGCTTTCCAGCTCGTCCCAGGCGGGTGGGTCGTTGAAGAGCTGCTTGGAATTGCGGATCTTGAGGTCGTAGATGCGGTCGAGCCACTTGTCGTTCTGGCCAAAGCCGGCGATGACGACGGTGGCGGACTTCCGGTCCTGGCTGAGTTCGACGGCTTCGACGACGTCATCGCGGCCATCGAGTTCGGGCGACCCGTACTGGACCGAATCGAGGTAGAACCATGAGCGGATGCGGAATTTCTTGGTCAACTCGTCGTCCTTGACCGCGCTGCCGACCGGCTGGGTGAAGTGGACCACGAAGCCATTTTTGGCCGCGCTGAGGTGGTGGATGTCGGCCGGTAATGATTTGCCGTCGAAGACGATGCGCTGCAGGCCATCTTCCTTGCCGCCATTCGCGCCCCAGCCGCGGCCGGTCTGGCCAAGCAGCAGGCTGCCGTCGGCCAGAAAGCACGGTCGCATGACGCCGGACGAGAGCCCGCGGGCAAACAAGGTGACGCTGCCCTGGTCGACCCCGTTGACGACCTCGGTGTGGACCCGTAGCAGGGTGGAAAGCGTTTGGTCGCCGATGAACATCTGCTTGGAAAACGGCCCAAACTTGCCGCTCACGTCCCAGACCGGGCTGCCCGGCGAGTTGGCCAGCTTCCCGTGAGGCAGCCAGACGGCGCACTTGCGCGTCTTGTCCTTCCACAGGTCGTAGTTGAGTTCGGGCGACTCTGGGTTCATGCCGCCTGGCAGACTCACCAACCCGGACGGATGGCCGTAGAACTTCCCTTGTTCCAGCGGAACGACTTTCGATGACCCGACGTACTCGCCCTGGTTTTCCGCATACCACACCCGCCCCTGCGGATCGGCGCCAAGCCCGGCCGGGCTGCGCAGGCCGTTGGCAAATGGCTCGAATTTCCCGTCCGGCGTCACGCGCACCGCCCACCCGCGGTAGCCGCCCATGGTGCCCATGTACGGTCCGCCTGCGCGCCAGTTTGCGCGGTCGCCGCCGCCGTGGCACAGGTTGAGGGTGAAGTAGATGTTGCCCTTCGCATCGCGCACCGGGCCGTGGGCGAACTCGTGGTAGTTGCCGTGGAATCCGTAGTCGTCGCAGACGGTTTGGAAGGTGTCCGCGCGGCCGTCGCCGTCCGCATCGGCCATCCGGGTCAGCTCGGGTTTTTGCATGACGACGATCTTGTCGCCCTTGTCGTCCTCGATGAGCACGCCAAGCGCCTCATAGGTCCCTTCGGCAAACTGGGTCCATTGGTTGTCGCGGATCCGCCAGACGCCGGCGGTGCGGGTGGCAATGACGATGGTGCCGTTTTTTGCCACCGCGATGCCGGTTGGTTCAAACAACTGGTTGCGGCCGAAGAGGTCCTGCGGTGACTCCCAGTTCTCCACCGAGTAGCCTGCGGGCATGACAGCCGGTTGGTTCCCGCGCGCGGCGGAATCGCGCTTGAGCGGCTGCGGTTTCCAGTTCTCGTCGCGGCTCGGCAGCGCGCGGGCCATGAGCCCCTCCTTGAGGCGCGCGGAAAATTTGTACGCCGGGCCCTTGGCCGGATCGAGCGTCCACACCCCGTCCTGCAGCGTGCCGCCGACGACCGACACATCCTCAAGCCCATCGGCGGCAATCTTAAACTTCTGTGGCGCCGCGAGCTTGCTCTGCAGGGAAATTTCCAACCGCCCGGTGGCAAAGCTCACCGTCTGGGAGATCTTATTCTTCCCGACGCGGAACAGGAACGTCGGCTCGCCGGACTTTGGATCCACCTTGTGACCAATAAACTCCGCGTCCACCGCGGCCAGCAGGTCAGCCTCGTCGCGCGGGTCCCACAGCCACTTTTCGACCGCCTTGTCGTCAAGCACGTCGGTTTCCTTGAATTCAAAGTCGATGGGCGTGCCGGTTTGGCTCAACGGTCGGAGGATCCCGCCGCCCTGGACAAGCGTCCGGCTGTCGCGGCCGTGGTCGGTCCCCGGCTCGCTGCGACCATTCCGCTCGCGCGTCAGGTTGAGAAACCCGCCGCCCCATATCGTCCTGACGCTCAGCACCCGAGGATCAAAAGTGTAGTTCATCCCGCCGGCCAGCCCGACATGCAGCGCGCGCCCGCTCGACCCGCGCACCGGCGCCCGAAACACCCGTGAGCGCTTGCTCACCAACACCTCGTTGGGGATCTCCAGAATGTTCTGCACCTGCGCTTCCTGCGCCACCTTCACCGCCACCGTCGCCGGGCCCGCCTGGCCAGCATCCGCGAGCGTGCGCAAGTAGTGCCAGATGTTCTCCACCTCCGCGTCGGAAACCACCTGCGGGCTGAAGCTTGGCATCGCCGCCGGGTAGGCCGCCGCCTTGGTTGCCCCCGCCTCGGCCACCGCCAGGGCATCCGCCGACCGCCGCACCGAGTTCAAAAAATACTCCTTGTCCGCCTTGAGCGTCCGCTTTTCCCCATTGGCGCCCACCACCTCGCGATCCCGCGCCTCCGTCAAAAACAACCCGTACAGCGATGGACCCGTCCGCACCGCTCCATCACCCTTGGCCACCCCGTGGCACACCATGCAGCCGTAATTCTCAAATGCCTTCTTCCCCGCCGCCACCCCGTCGATCTCCTCCTGCCCCAGCACCCCCATACAAATCCCCGCACTCAGGCAAATCACTAGTCGTCCGGTCATAAGCTCCATCCGCTAGGCCATCCGTCCCCTGACCTCAAGGAAATTGAACCCAACACGCTAACCCTGGACCGCCTCTTCACTTCGCTGGACCGCTTCTTCAAGTCGCTAAACCGCTTCTTCAAGTCGCTAAACCGCCCCTTCAAGTTGCTAAACCGCCTCTTCAAGTCGCTAGACCGCCTCTTCAAGTCGCTAGACCACGTCTTCAAGTCGCTGGACCGCCTCTTCGAGTCCCTAAACCGCCTCTTCAAGTCGCTAGACCACGTCTTCAAGTCCCTAAACCGCGCCTTCAGGTCCCTGAATCACGTTTTGAGGTCAACCACCCGCTCGCAGGTAGGTCCCAGCCGCCGGTTTGTCTCTTGGGCTGGTCGGGAGACCCTCAGTCCGGCTTGGCACGATGAAGCTTTTGACCACGGATGACACAGATTATCACGGATGACTTCCGACTTCTGAACCACCTGAGGCAGATCTTCCATCCGTGTGTATCCGTGTCATCCGTGGTTGAAAATCTTCCTCTCGCTGGTCGGGAGACCCTCAGTCCGGCTCGGCACGATGAAGCTTTTGACCACGGATGACAAAGATTATCACGGATGACCTCCGACTTCTGAACCACCTGAGGCAGATCTTCCATCCGTGTATATCCTTTTCATCTGCGGTCGAGATTCTCCCTTTCGCTGGAGCGGATGACGCTTAATTTGACGGACACCTGTCGGTCATGAACAACAAAGTAATCCTTTACGCTCAGCAATCCCAATCAATCCTCGGTGCAGCGATGGAGGTTTTGAATGTCCTCAGGCCGGGTCTTTCTGAAAAAGCGTATGAAAACGCTCTAGTGATTGAATTGTTGAAGCGAGGCCACCGAGTTGAGCAACAGCGTCGCTTTGACGTTAGGTATGAGGGTGAAATCGTCGACACATTGATTCCTGACCTGCTAGTGGACGAATTGATTGTGGTGGACTCTAAGGTGGTGAATGAATTCAGCATGACCCATGTCGCTCAGATGCTAGGATATTTGGCGATTACCGGATTTCGTCTAGCGTTACTCATGAACTTCAAACACGCTGATCTGCGCTGGAAGCGGGTGGTAACCTAATTCTTTTCAGTCAGAATGTTGACAGCGGATCGCACAGATCAC
>JBILQA010000149.1:0-7240 GCA_044373535.1 Akkermansiaceae bacterium
GACGTTGCGGAAGAAGGCGTTGGCTTTGTCGGTGCCGATGACGTCCCATGAGCGGCGCGAGACGTTGGTCACCTGCATGCGCGAGAGAATCCCTCCCATGCTGTGGCCGACGAGCACGGCGTGCTTGGCGTTCGGATAGGCCTGATAGACCTTGGCAAGTTCCTCGCGCAGGCGCATCGCGGAATACGCCGGCGGATTGCCCGTCGGATAGCCAAACACCCAGCATTGGTAGCGGCCGCGCAGAGCCGGGTCGAACTCCAGCTCATTGATGACGTTGCGCCACATCCGCGGCGTCGAGATCAAGCCGTGAACAAAAATCAGCGGAATGCGGTCCGGATCATATGGCTGAAGCATGTATAGCCCGGTGGTTCCCATGTTCTGGGAGACGCGCAATGCGCCCATCAAGCCGCTCCACAGCTCCGAGCGCTGCGGGTAATATGCCAGCGGCGCGGAAAAATCCGCCGCCAACGGACGCTCGGCGCCGGCCAATCTAACAGTTCGTTTGGCGCTCGGGTCCAGCAGCGTGAGGATCGCCTCGTTGCCCTTGAAATCCAGCACCGCGGTAACCGGCGCGGTCACTCCAATGAGCGGCGAGAACGCGCTCGACGGCTCGGTCTTACGGATGCCCACAAGTGCTCCGCCGACACCTGACTGATGGTTTTCACGCTTGATGGATTTGAGCGGCACCTCACTAGCGGCCTCAAACTTGGTGAAGTAAGCCGGGTCCCAGATGCCATCGCGGTTGCCTTTGGCGAAGCGCAGCACGGTGAGGCCATGGGCACCCTCAAGGCTGACAGGCTTGTTCCAAAGCCTTCCCTCATCGACCTGTCGCAGCAATACGGTGAGATCTGCCACCGCCTTGTTATAGGTTTCCGTGGCGGCTACGCCTGAGCCTGGCGAGCCAATGAGCGGTTTCGCCTCAGCGGCGGATCGCAGATAGAGGGCGATGCGCTGGTCCGTCGCTGTGGAGCGAGCGCCCGCCTGGCGCAGCCAACCAGCCGCGGCCAGCTCGCCCCTTGCTGGCGCGCTGCTTTGGGTGGATGCGCAGCTGCTCAGGACAAACAGCGCGGCGAGGGCGACAAAGCGGTTGGCTTGCATAGGAATCGTGGGGACGCGTGGATCTTCGGGCCGCCGTGGTTACTTACCAAGGCTTAAGGGTCACCGGGCTGGGGCGCTTGACGACGTTCTTGGTGTTGATGACCTCGGCGAACTCGGCGGCCCAATCAGCCACATTGCCTTCCGCGCCATGGTACCATGACAGGCCACCCACGTTGATCGGAGCTACCTTGTCGCCGCGGCGGTCCTTGAAGGTGGCGAAGACTTCACCGTTGCCGCCATTGCGGCCGCGACCTTCGATGGCGATGCTGCCGCGTCCAGCGGAGGCAAGCATGCCCGCGCCGGGAACCACCAGGCCCACGGCGGTCGCCCCGGCGTTCCAACCTGCCTTGGATGGAACCAGCTCAACGAGGGCCAGTTCGATGACCAGCACGCCTTTGCCCGGCGCCTTGGCCAGCGGCAAGCCACCACCGGGATAATTCGAGATCTCCGCGCCAAACTGGCTGCGGATGCTCTTGGCAAAGATCTCCACATCGGCGGCCAACTTCTCCTGGCTCAGCGCCGACTGCGAGCGCCACCACGACTGCTTGGCCATGAAGCTGGTGTTCACAGGCGCGATGTACACCGCGTTGAACTGCTCCTTGATCGGCTTGCCGCGGTAGCCACTCGCCACCCAGGTCTCCTGCAAAAACGCCGCTCGCGTCGCCACCGGCGCACTTGACGGGTTGAAGCCTGAGCGCGCCGCAGGGGCAACATCAAACATGTTGCAACTCGGCAACACGGCAAGCGCCGCGGCGCAGGAAAGGATAACAGCTGGACGGTATTTCATAAGTAGTGGGGCAAGTGGATGTTCGTCTCGTGGATCAGGCTTTCTTCTCTCCCGACATGATTGGATAGACGATGCCGGCGATGATCGCGCCAAGGATCGGAGCAACCCAGAACAGCCATAGCTGCTGGATGGCCCAGCCGCCGACAAACAACGCCGGGCCGGTGCTGCGCGCCGGATTCACCGAGAGGTTGGTCACCGGAATGCCGATGAGGTGGATGAGCGTCAGCCCAAGGCCAATCGCCAGCGGCGCAAAGCCCTGCGGCGCGCGCTTGTCGGTGGCACCCAGAATGATGAGCAGGAAGAAGAACGTCAGCACCACCTCGGCAACCAGCGCCGCGGCCAGTGAGTAGCCGCCCGGCGAGTGCGCGCCATAACCATTAGAGGCGAAGCCGCCAGCCGTCGAGAAGCCCGCCTTGCCGCTGGCAATCAGGTAGAGCACCGCCGCGCCGGCGATGCCGCCAGCCACCTGGGCAAGGACATAGGGAAGCACTTGGGACTTCGGATGGCGGCCGCCAACGCAGAGTCCAATGGTCACGGCAGGATTGAGGTGGCAGCCAGAGATGTGGCCAATGGCATAGGCCATGGTGAGAACCGTCAAGCCGAAGGCCAGCGACACGCCCGCAAAGGCAATCCCCAAGTTCACCGGCGCCTCGCCCTGGCTCATGAACATGGCCGCCAGCACCGCGCTGCCGCAGCCGCCAAAGACCAGCCAGAACGTGCCGAAAAACTCGGCTGTCAGTTTGTTTTTAAGCGATATCATCGTTTTTGTTTGGTTGAAGTGCCCTCCCTGCGGCATCCCTCTGACAACAGCACCTGTGGTCCGAGGATGCACAAGCTGACAGAGCGCCCGCACCCGGCGATAGTGGACCTTGGGCTAACAGGGAAGGCTGCCGCCTGCCCCTGCTAGAACCGCCAGTTGAAGGCGACAAGCAAGCCACCCTGGGCGATGTCTTGGCCGAAGGTGTCAGCTTGGTAGTCGGTATCGAGGTACCGATAGCCGAGCTCGGTGGAGAAAGTCTCGGAGAACTGGTAGCCGACGGTGGCTTGGACCATCCAGGTCAGCTGCGAGCTGACATCAAAGCCGCCGATGTCCCCCTTGCCGGCGAGGAACCAGCGTGGACTGAGGTTGAGCTGGCCGCGCAGGCCAACGAGCGGGTCGAGCCAGTCGACATCCGCCGCGCGGGTTACCGCCGGACCAAAAAGAGGATAGCGGGTAAGGTCAACCGAGAGGCTGTTGAGGCGGGCGCCAGCGTAGAGGTCCAAAAACCCGGCCGCTGAGTCCTCGACTCGGTAGAGCAGGTTGAAGTCGCCGATGAATTGTTGGAACTCGACCTCGGCGGGCTGGCCCAGTGGCCCGCTGCCCGAAGCCGAAAGCTTGGCGTAGAATCCGTCGACGAGGAATCCCCACGCGCCGGTGCGCGCCTCGAACTCGAGGGCCGCGGCCATGTCGAGGACTTCAAAGATGTCGCTGAAGCTCGAGTCCACCGCGATGCTCTCCGGCCCGAGGGTCATCGTGCCGTCCAAGCCGGTGAGCCAGCCGTAGGGGCTCAGGCGAAAGTCCCAGGCGCTCGGCGCGGCGGGAGCATCCAGCCGCGCGGGTTCAGCGGCGGGCGGGCCGGCCAGGGCGGTGGCGGTGGCCGCTGCTAGAAGGAAGAGGGTGGTTTTCATTGGGGCTGGGGCGGATGCTGGACCTGCGGTCTATCAGTTTCCTGTTGGTCGGATGCGGGTGATCTTGGACCCCTGCAGGCCGAGTCCGCCCATGAGGCCGCGCTGGTTAAAGAAGAACGCGTAGGTGCTCTTGTTCAGGGTCGTCGTCGAGAGCGAGCCGGAGATGCCCTCGTCGACGATGACAAGGCTGGGGCTTGAGCCAACCTCCCAGCCGCTGCTGCGGTTGATGTTTTCAAAGGCAGAGTTGTCCATCAGGAACAGGGCGTAGCCGAACTTCTGGATGCCAGCCTGCAGGCCGTAAGAGGCGCCGGCGGTCTGGTAGAACTCATGGATCGAGCCGTCCGGGCGGATCAGCGCGCCATTGCCGCCCATGCCGCCAACGATGAGTCCGCCCTTGGTGATTTCGGGGAAAATGAGCACGCCCTTGGCGCTGGCGCCAAGCTGGCGCGCGGCGGAGTTTTGCGCGTAGAGTTGGCGCAGGGCGACACGCGACTTGGAGGCGAGGACCTGCGGGTTAACGCTCGCGCCATTCATACTGGCCACCGGCCCGTTGGCGCATTGGCTAAGGGAAAGGCAGCCGGCTGCAATGAGGAGGGCGGTGGCGAGGGTGCGGATGGATGTTTGCATGATGTTTTTTCGGGAAGAGAGTTCGGGGTTTTTCGCCGGGGGTTTTAGCGCCGGCCCTTGAGGCCACCTTTGGCGCCGCCGCCGGATGCGCCCCTGGCCGCTGCGCCACCCTGCCACGACTGCGCGCGCTGGGTTTGGACGTTGCCGCGGTCGCGCGACCGCGCCATGGAATCAAGTGACGGCGCGCTGCGCGGCTGAACGCTGGGCCGCTGCTGCGGAGCGACGGGCTGCGGCCGGGTGTCCGGGCGCTGTTGACCTTGTCCGTTAGGGCGGGACTCTCCGGCATCCTGCCAGCCGTTGCCGGAGTTGGATGACCAGCCGCCGTTGGGATCCTTCTTATAGACGGTCCCGTCATGGGCGGCATAGAAGTTGCCGTTGGCGGTCTTGGCCACCGTGCCCTTGCCCTTGTCGGTGTCCCAGCTGGCGATGCCGGCGCCTTGGCTGGTGCGGATCGCGCCGGCCGACCCCTTGTCGCCCGACACCGCCGTGCCCTTGACGCCCTTGCCTGTGGCAGGATTGTAGGCGGCCATGCGGGCCGCAGAGCCGTAGGAATTGCTGACCCGGCCGGCCGCGGCGGTGGTTCCCGTATAGGGGTTGTAAACCTTGCCGCCCGCGGCGCTACCGCGGGGCGTCGCCCGGTAGCCGGCCGCCGCATAGGCTCCCGTGTACGGGTTGTACGCCTGGCGGAACCCGGCGCTGCCACGCGGCCCGTACGCATAGGCGCCGCGCGAATAGATCCGCGTCGCCGGGTTGTAGGCCGCCACGTAGCCGGCCCCGCCATACGGGCCGTAGACCCGCCCGCCCGAGCCATAGTAGCCGCCGTAGCCGTAGTGGTAGGATGCGCCGCAGCCGTACGAGTAGAACGCTGGCGCGGGGTAACAGTAATGGTGATGGTCGTCGTCGTTGAGGATCGCCCCTAGCAGCAAGCCGGCGCCAAACATCAGCACACCGTTAGCAGCGACATACTCGCCACTGTAGCCCGCCGTCTGGGTGTAAACCACCGTGTCGGGCGTGGACTCCTTGACCGTCACATAGGTCACGTTGTGCGCCGGACTGGTTGGCGGAATCGTATAGATCGCCGCCGGCACCTCCGTGCACCAGGCCCACGGGCCCGCCGCGGCCGGCGCGGAAAACCAGACCCCTTGGTCACAGCAGAAGTAGCCGTTGTTGACCCGGAAGACCGCGAAGGGCGAGTTCACCGCGTAGCTAACCGATGTTGTTGGGATCGGCTGGAAATCCGGCTCTCCCTTGTAACTGACCTCAAGGGTGGGCGCCGCCGTGGCGTCCACGTAGGTCGCCTGCGGCACCGAGGCTAACAAGACAGCGTCCTTCGCCTCGTCGGTTCCCGGCACGGTGGCCTTGACGAAGGCCAACTCGTGGTCGTCGGGGATCTTGGCGAAGTCCTCGGGCAGATTGCTGCTCGCGGCGCTCCACGGGCCCTCGAGCTTGTCGGCGCGGAACCAGCGGCCGGCGGCCTGGTAGTAGAACCGGCCATCGGCCGAATCCAGCAGCACCATGGACTCCGAGTTGGACACCTCCAACAAACGCGTGCCGGCCACGGGCTGGAACGCCGGCTTGCCGTCCGTGAGGATAAGTTCAGCGGGCTCGGTGCTGGCGAAAACCTGCTCGGGGGCCGGGACGCTCTTGCCCGGGATGTTCTTGCGGATATCCGCCCAGTTGTCGTCCTCGGGGAGGTTCTTGAGCGCGTCGGGCAACTTGCTGGCGAGCGTCCACGGGCCTTCGGCGGAGGTGCCGGTAAGCCAGTGGTCTTCGTTGAGAAGGAAGTAGCTCTTGCTGGCCGGCTCAAAGAAGACGTCCCAGTTGGTGTTCACGGCAAACATCAGCTCGGGCTTGTTGGCCACCACCGGCTGGAAGTCCGGCTTGCCGAGGAAGACGACCAGTACCGCGGGCTTGTCACTGTGGAAAATTTTCGGCGGGTTGAGGTTCACCGCCACGGCCTTCTGCTGGGCTGCGGTCGCCGGATCCAGGCAAGCAAGCACCCGGTCAAGCGACACACTCACCAGCCGCTGCGGCGGGCTGAGCAGATCAACCGCCTCGCGCAACAACTTCTCGTCCGCCTCACTCACCCCGGCAAAGCGCATCTCGCGCGTCGTGGCGAACAGCTTCACGCTGCGGCTCGCTTGGTCAACGAGCGTCGCGGCCTCGATTTCCACCACCCCGAACTTCCCCTCCTTGAGCACCCCTTCAACCAGCACCGCGCAGCGCACATGCATGCTGCTGTGATCCTTCCAGTCGTCAACCTGCGGCTGGTAGATGGTTAGCTTGCGGCCGTCCGCGCTGAACTCACGCGGCCAGCCAGGATCCTCCACGGCCGCCTCGTCCGCCGCCATGCTCAGCGAACCCGCACACATGCTGGCAGCTATCGGAAGTATCGCGCTGATGCGCCGCAAGTAGGATGTCATGGTTGTTATTTGGGAGTTGGGCCGGCGCGAGAGCCCCTTATGGCCGGGGATCAGGATAGAGAGAGCGCCAGTCTGCTAGAACGTCGACGACCGTCCATTTATTGACGCTGGCGGCGTCGAGTGCCTTGTCAAGTTTGCCAATGGGGGAGTGTCGGTCATAGGCGACCTCGCGCTGGGCGTCGGTGTGGTGGACTAGGAGGCAGAACCGCGGTCCGGGGCCAGCGGCGGTCCACTGGAGCATCGGCAGGTCGCCGTCGGAATTGCCAAAGGCGGCGAGCGGTCGACGGCCGATGTGCTGGTTGATGCCGATGACCTTGCCGTCCTTGTCATCGATGAAGTTGAGTTCGGGCAGGCGCAGCAAGACCGGTTGGCCGTCGCGCAGGACGACCTGGGTCTTGATGCTGCTGCCGACGACCTGCTCGGGCGGGATGCCGTAGACCGCTTGACACCATGGACGCATGAACTCGATGCCGCCGCCCGAGACGATGAAGGTTTTAAATCCGTTGGAGCGCAGATAGGCCAGCAGCTCGAGCATGGGCTGATAGACCATGTCTGTGAGCAGCCTGCCGGTCTGCGGATGCTTGGCCGTGGCGATCCAATCGGCGACGATCTTGGCAAACTCGTCGGTGGTCATGCC
>JBILQA010000150.1:0-7153 GCA_044373535.1 Akkermansiaceae bacterium
GAGACCATCCGCCCAGCGCCTCGCCCAGGCCGTCGCCGCCGGCATCGACACCATCGGCCAACTCCGCATCCTTACGGGTCTCGCGGAGGCCGCCTATGGACTTTGCCATCTCGACGACGTCGAAAAAATCGCCGACCCCGCCCACGCCCTTGAACGCGTCACCGAGCCGACCGCCTCGCGCCGCCTCTCGACCTACGCCGCGGACGGCACCTATCGCTTCACCAAGGGCCAGCTCAACCTGCAGGGAGGTTGGATCATGCTGCTTGATGACGCCGACGCGCTCCTGACCGCCTTGGACGGCTTCTATCCGGCCTCCGTCGCCCTCTGGCTTGCCCAACAGGACGGCCGCCTCCATGTGCTGACGCTGCGCGACAAGCTCGCCCGCCAAACCGGCATGTACCGCTTCGCCAAAAACATCAGCGACCACGGCGCCCAACAGTTGATCCAGTCCGTCTGCGGGCCATCCAACCAGTGCGTCAAACACATCCTCTGGCCAATCTCGAGCGACGTGCCGCTCGACGACAGCGAGGCAAGCCGCTTCCTCGGCGTCCTGGCCAGCGTCGACCCCTCCCGCGCCATCCCGATGGTCTGTCAGGAGGCATGCAACCACTTCGTCGCCGAGGCGCGCAAGGTGTCCAAGGCCGAGGCCGGCGTCTGACAAACCAGGCCAACAGGGCACATCATGTCCGACGACTACGCCCACCTTGACGCCGCGCTGCCGGGCTTTTCCCGCGCGCGCCTGCTCATCAAGACCCAGGGCGACAAGGTCGGCGCCCTGGGTTTTGGCGGCACAAAGTTTGACTTCTACCGCTTCGCCAACCGCCTACGCCTGGCAGCCTCGTTTGAGGGCATCGCGCTGGGCGGCTTCACCGAGGACACGACAGCGGGCTACTCCGCGCTCACGCGGGTGTTCTTTGCCTGGTCGGCATTTGAACGCTACGCCGAGCTGGCCAACGACCGGCCACCGTTCCGCGCCCTGTTTGCCCACTACCCGCACCGCCACATCCACGAGCTTGCCCGCACCTGCCGCGCCCTGGATCCCGACGAGCGACTGGCCGACTTCCTCGTCACCCAGTCGCTCCTGCCCGTCCACGAAACCCACCTTGAGCGCTTCCGCGAGGGCCACGACTTCTCCGTCCTCACCCTGGCCGCCTGCATCCGTCATGTCTTTGCCCACGGCATCCTAACCGCCCACCCCAACGGCCTGCCCAGCGCCAACCTTGCCACCCTTGGCCACAGCCTTGCGGACTTCCTCATTGAATTCATCCGCAGCGATTTCAACCGCCGCCTGCTCCTCGCCGAGGCCCTTGGCGGGCCCTAGCTCACGGAGGCAAGCCGCTTGCTCACAGCGATTAAACCGGTTGCATCGGGGAGCCACATCGAATCTCATCCGGCCATGGAACAACCGCCCCTCGGCACCGGCCCGACTCCTGAGCCCGCTCCCCCAACGGGCCCCTCGCGCTCGCGGCTCATCGCCTTCGCCGCCATCTGCGTTGCCCTGACCGTCGGCTCGATCGCCTATCGGTTGTTAGTCTTCGGCCACGTCGAGCAGACCAGCCTGATGTTCATTGGCCTGCCCGCGCTCATCGCCATCTGCGTGGCGGCCATCCCGACCGGCAAGTCGGTCACCGGAATGATCATGAAGAGCATGACGCTCTTTTTCCTGTTGCTTGCAGTGCTGCTGATTGAAGGCGCCATCTGCATTCTAATGGCCGCGCCGCTCTTCTATGCCGTGGGGCTCCTCGTCGGCGTCCTCGTGGACCGCTCGCGCGTGCGTCGCGACATCGGCCGCATGCGCATCGTCGCCTTCCCCGTGCTCGCCCTGATGAGTCTTGAGGGCATCAGCGAAACCCTCTCGTTCCCACGCGACGAGGTCATCACCGTCTCGCGCCAACTTGATATTCCCCTTGCCTCCGCCCGCGCGCAACTCGCCGCCGGGCCCTCGTTCAATCTCACCGAGCTGCCAGGATTCCTCAAGGCCGGCTTCCCCGCCCCAACTGATATCGCCGGCGCCGGCCTCAAGCTTGGCGACACCTGGCGCATCCACTTCGCCGGCGGCGAGGGCAAGCCCGGCGACCTGACCGCCCGCGTGGTGGCCAGCTCGCCTAACAGGATCCGCGTCGCCCGCACCACCGACACCAGCCACATCGCCCACTGGCTCGACTGGCAGGACGCCACCTGGGAGCTGCAGGACACCGCCAGCGGCGGCACCCAGCTCACCCTAACCATGCGCTACCGCAGGCTGTTGGACCCGGCGTGGTATTTCAAACCCATCGAGCGCTACGGCGTGCGCAAGGCGGGCGAGTATTTCCTCGACCAAACCTTCCGCGGCCAGTGAGCCGCGAGCTGGCGATCCAAGCCGCCTGCCTTTACGGGCCGATTGTCTTGGTCCTGTTGCTGGTCGCCGCGCGGCGCCCAACAAAGCGGCAGGCCGTCGGTGCGCTGTTTGGCCTGCTGTGGGTGGCCGCCCTGCTACCGTGGCTCGACCTCGGGTTGCAGCGCGCCGGCTGCTGGCAGTTCCGCGCCAGCGGCCCGCAGCTTGGCGCCATGCCGCTGAGCCTCTTCCTTGGCTGGGCGGTTGCCTGGGGCGCGGGCGCCCCGCTGCTGGCCTTCGCCCTGCCGCCGCGCAGCCGCTGGATTGCCCCACTCATCCTTGTCCTGCTCGACCTGCGGCTCATGCCCGAGCTTGCCCCCGTGCTTGTCCTTGGAGCTAACTGGTGGGCCGGCGAGCTGGTCCTTGTCGCCCTGCTGCTGATTCCCGCCCTCTGGCTCGCCTGCGCGACCGCCGAGGACCGCCATCTCGGCGCCCGCGCCATCCTGCTCGTCATCGTCTTTGGCGGCATCATCCTCGGCTTGCCCGCGCTGGCGCTGGCCCGCTCAAGCGTCCAACACCTTCTCCAACTTTCCCCATGGGTCCTTGCCTGCGGGCTCCTGGTCTCACTCCCAGGCCTCGCCGCGGTTAGGGACCTCGCCAAGTCCGGCCGCGGCACCCCGGTCCCGCTGGATCCGCCGCGCCTATTGGTCCACCACGGCATCTACGGCTTCGTGCGCAACCCGATGCAGATTTCCATGACCGCCCTTCTAACCCTCGAGGCGCTTGTCCTGCACTCCCATTGGCCGCTTGTGCTCGCAGCCCTCGGGATCGTCTACTCCGAGGGCTTTGCCCGCTGGTCGGAAAACCACGACATGCGCGAGCGTTTCGGCTCGGACTGGCGCAACTATCAGAAATGCCGCCGCCCGTGGTGGCCGCGCTGGCGCCCCGCCCCGGCCCCCGCCTGCCAGCTCTGGATTGACCTTGCCTGCGCGCCCTGCGGGTCAATCGCCAACCAGTTCAAACGCCAACTCCCCAGCAACCTCGACCTCCTCGACGCCGCCAACTTCCCCGGCCCGCCCCTCACCCGCATCACCTGGCGCGACCCCGCCTCAGGCCGCACCGAAACCGGCATCCACGCCATCGCCATGGGCTGGCAGCACCTCACCCTCCCCTGGGCAGCCCTTGGCTGGCTGGTCTCCCTGCCAGGCGTCTCCCACCTCCTCCAAGCCTGCCTCGATGTCTCGGGCGCCGGCCCGCGCCGAGCCGGGAGCTAGCAGCCGTTAGCCGCCGCGCGCCTCGAGCTCGGCAACCCGCAGCGCGGTTGCCCGCCGCCGCAGCGCAACCATCAACAGGCCCGCCACAAACATCGCGCCCCCGAACGTCCCTGCGCCGGCTTGCCCAGAAATTCCACCCATCCTGACAATTCGGGTTTTTCCCGCTTCTCCCGCGCGGCTCCCTCGGCTACCTCATCGCCATGTCCAAATACGCCGGTGAAGAAGTCCTCGTGGTGCGCCGCTCCCTGTTTGATTCCCTTGGCGCCTTTGAGGGGATTTGCACCGACGTCGAGCGCTACTTCCCGGTGCTGTTGGATCCAACCAACAATTTCTTCATGGACCGCGCGGCTGCCGAGCTCGACCCGTCCCACAAGCAGCTCATCCCGTACGCGATTTTCCGCCACGGCGACCGCCTGCTGCACTACACGCGCGGGAAATCCGGCGGCGAGGCGCGCCTCCACGCGCAGGGGTCGATCGGCATCGGCGGCCACATCAATCCGGTCGACAACCACACCGACCACCTCGGCCACAAGACCTACATGAACGGCGTCGAGCGCGAGATCCGCGAGGAGCTCAACATCGCCGGCAGCTACACCCAACGCGTCGCTGCCATCCTCAACGACGACCTCAACCCGGTTGGCCAAGTCCACCTGGGAATTGTCCACATCTTCGAGCTCAATGACGACCAAGTCACCGCCGCCGAGGACGCCTTGGCCAACCTGTCGTTCCAGCCAATCGCCGACCTCAAGCACGGCCCGCTCCATGACAACCTCGAGACGTGGTCACGCCACTGCATTGACTCGCTAGAGCTCGGTTAGGCATAGGTCCTATTGGACTTCTAGGTCCTATATCCATCTCCTCAGCTACCACTCGATGCCAGTACCCTCCTCGGGGATGAGCACACGGTCGCTGAGGCCTAGCCTATCCGCTTCTAGCAGCAGGCGCTCGACCGGTTCGGCCAGCGGCTCATTGCCCAGGTTGAAGGTGCCGTAGTGCATCGGGATCATCACCTTGGCGCCAAGCTCGGCAAATGCCTGCACGGCCTCCTCGGGGTTCATGTGGACGTCGCGGCCGCTGGGCGCCTCATAGGCGCCGATGGGCATCAGGGCAATGTCGATGGCGTCGCAGCGCTTGCCGATCTCCTTGAAGCCGGGAAAATACGCGCTGTCACCACAGTGGAAAACACTGCGCCCGCCGGCCTTGACGATGTAGCCGCCGTAGTCCCGGTGGGTGTCGTGGATCAGCCGCGCTCCCCAGTGGTGGCTTGGCGTGTGGGTGATCTCCATCTCGCCTAACACCAGCTTCTCCCACACCCGCATCTCCCACACCTGCGGGAAGTCCAACTTCCTGACAAGGTCGGCGCTGCCGCGCGGCACCACGATCCCGTGGCGCGCCTGGAGCACCCGCAGGCTGCGCTTGTGCAGGTGGTCAAAGTGCGCGTGGGAGACAAGCACCAGGTCAACCGCGGGGATGTCCCTCAGGTTGAGCCCCGGCTCGCGCACCCGCTTGACGATGCCGTGCCAGCGCGCCCAGTTAGGGTCCAACATCACCGAGTGCTGCGCGAACTGCAGCAGAAACGACGCATGCCCAATCCAGGTAACGCGCACCTTGCCGTCGGCGGGCGGCTCAAGGATCGCGCCGCGGGTCGTCCCGGCGATCTTGTGGAACATCCCAGGCACCAACCGGTCCTTCAGGAACCGATAGTTGCGCTCCGGCCAGCCCCTGCGCGGACGGATCCCCGAGTAGTTCACTACCCGCTTGCCGCTTGCCCCAGGAGGCTGCTTGCCCGGCTTTTCTTCCACGTCGGCCACTCTACCTGATTTGCGCCCAGCGTCCCGAACAATCCCACCCTGTTAGGCGATTGGCGGCAGCACCGCGCGGATCAGGGCGGCCCACTCGCGGGCGCGCTCGGCGAAGCTCCCCTCGCCCTGGAGAATGCCGCGCGAGACGTTGATGACGTCCGGGGCGCTGCGCTGCGCCGCGCCCAGCGCCGCCAAATCGCCCCCCTGGGCACCCAGGCCGGGGATCAACAGCGGCGCGTCGGGGAGCTTCTCGAGGACCTCCGCCGCGTTTGTTAGTCCAACGACGTAACCGACATCCGTGGTGCGGCCCTCGGCCTTCGCGCGCTCGCCCAAGGCGGTGACCAGCTCAAAAACCGAGCGGCCGTCGGCAAGCTTCTGGCGCTGGAAGTCGGCCGATCCGGCGTTGGAGGTCACGGCCAACAGGTAGATCCCGCGCCCGTCCCAGCCGAGGAACGGCTCGATTGAGTCATAGCCCAAGAACGGGTTGAGGGTGACCGCGTCGACCTTCCAATTTTTGAAGTACGAGGCGGCGTAGAACTTCTGGGTTTCGCCGATGTCGCTGCGCTTGGCATCCAGGATGACCGGCACCTCGTCGGGCATCTCGCCCAGCAGGCACTCCAACATCTCGAGCCCGCGCAGGCCCATCGCCTCAAAGTAGGCGATGTTGGGCTTGAAGGCGGCGGCGTACTCGGCGGTCTCGGCGACCAACTCGCGCAGGAACGCGGGCACGTTGTCGATCCCGCCCATCATCTCGGGCCGCGGATCAAGGCCGACGCACAGGCGCGAGCCGGTTTGCGCGATGCGCCGGGAGAGCTTCTCAGAGTACCTCATGCCCGCGGTTCTACCCCGCGGCCCCCGGCGCCGACAAGCGCAAGCGCCCGCGCCTCCAACAAAAGCACCGCGATCGTTGCCAGAATCAGCGCGTTCAGCGACACGTGCAGCGGGTAGTTGGTCAGCTCGGCGCTCGCGCCAAAACAACCGCAGGAGATCGAAAGCCCGCGCGCCCATGCCTGGCCGATGCCCGCCATGAAGACCAGCGTCAGGCCGCCCAGCACCAGCAGCGCCCCCTGCCGCACAACCCCAAGCATCAACAGCAGCCCGGCAACAATCTCGAGCCACGCCACCGTGAAGGCGACCACCTCGTCCCACGGCGCCCCAACAATCTGATAGTTCGCCACGTCGCGGATGAACCCGTCCATCCGGAACAGCTTCTCGCCACCCACGTATAGAAAAAACGCGCCCAGGCAGACCCGGGCCACCAACAGGATCGTGTGCAATCGCGTCTTGGGCGGCATGCCCGCATTCCTAGCCAATCGCGCCGCCACGGCCAAGCACTTTGCCGCACACCGGCTGCGCCGGCGGCCGGGATTCCCCAACAAATTCGATACCCCTCCGGCCACTTGCGCGTATAGGCTGCGCCCTTTACACCATGAAGTCCCTCACCGTGCTCCTCCTTGCCGCCGGCGCCCTGCAGGCCGCGCCGATCGCGCTTTTTGACGGCAAGTCCCTGGATGGCTGGAGCGTGCGCCCCGGCGAGGAAAGCCTCTGGCGCGTCCAGGACGGCGCCATCACCGGTGGCACCCTCGACGCCGATGTCCCGCACAACTCGTTCCTCGCGTCTAACAAAGCCTACCAGGACTTCGAGCTCAGCTTCAAGGTCCGCCTCGTCCGGGGCTCCGGGTTCCAGAACTCCGGGATGCAGGTGCGCAGCAGCCGCAACAGGCCGGCCGACCCGGAAATGACCGGCTACCAGATAGACGTTG
>JBILQA010000151.1:0-7144 GCA_044373535.1 Akkermansiaceae bacterium
GCTCGCGCGGGTGTTAGCCCCGGGGCGGATTGTCCAAAGCACGCAGGAGCGGCTGGTCCACAGCCACGGGCAGCTCAGCGTGGAGGAGATCTATCGGATCTTGGGCGGCACGGCGCCGGAGCGCGTAGTCGACCTGGTGGTCTATCCGGAGTCCGAGGCGGAGGTCGTTGAGCTGGTGAGGCTGGCTGATGGCCATGACGTGGTGCTCATTCCTTACGGCGGCGGGACGAATGTCTCCGGCGCGCTGCTGTGCCCGCGCGGCGAGACGCGCCTGATCGTCTCGGTGGACATGGGCCGGATGGACCGGATTCTGGAAATCGACGAGAAAAACCACCTTGTTGTCGTGGAGGCCGGGATCACCGGCAAGGATCTGGAAGCGAAGTTAGAAGAGCGCGGGCTAACATCCGGGCACGTTCCCGACAGCATGGAGTTCTCCACCTTGGGTGGTTGGATCGCCACCAACGCGAGCGGGATGAAGAAGAACCGCTACGGCAACATCGAGGACATCGTGCTCGAGGCGGTGTTGGTGACGCCGCGCGGCGAGTTGAAGTCGCTGCCGGTGAATCCACGCAGCTCGGTGGGGATCCATCCGCGGACGCTGTCGTTTGGCAGCGAGGGGAGTCTGGGGATCATCACCCGGGCAGTGCTGCAGGTCCACGCGCTGCCTGAGGTTAGGCGGTTTGCCTCCTTTATCTTCAAGGATTTTTCCGCCGGGCTGGTGTTCCTCAAGGCCGTCCAGGGATCCGGCGCGCGGCCGGCGAGCCTGCGCATGGCTAACAAGACCGAGTTCCGCCTCGGGCGCGCGCTCAGCCCGGTTGGCAGCAGGTGGCACAGGATGGTTGGGCGGCTCAAACAATTCTATGTGGTCAACCTGAAGGGTTTTGACCCGAAGACGATGGTGGTCTGCACGGTGGTCATGGAGGGCGCCGTGGCCGAGGTGCGCCAGCAGGACGAGACGCTCAACGCGCTGGCCAAGAGGACCGGCGGGTTGGCCGGGGGGCCGGAAGCCGGCAAGCGCGGCTACCGCGTGACCTTTGCCATCGCCTACATCCGCGACTTCCTCAACAAGCTTGGCGTGCTCGGTGAGACGTTTGAGACCTCCGCACCGTGGGACCGGGTGGAGGCGATCACCGGCGAGGTCGAGAAGGAGCTCCAAGCCCTGTGCCAGCAGCACGGCGTTGCGGGTCGGCCGTACCTGTCCTACCGGATCTCACAGATCTATCAGGCAGGCGTGTGCATTTACTTCACCATGGGTTTCTTTGGCCGCGGGATGAAGAACGCGGAGAAATCCTACCACGCCATCGAGCACCGGCTGCGGGAGGTTATCCTCGAGCAAGGTGGCTCGCTTTCCCACCACCATGGCGTGGGCAAGGTGCGCCAGGACTTCATGCCGCAGGTGCATTCCCACGGGGCCATCACGGCCATCAAGGCAGTCAAGCAGGCGCTGGATCCGCGCAATGTGTTTGCCGCGGGCAACAATGTGTTTGGCCTCGAGGCCAGCGGCGAGCGGGCCGAACAGGAGTGCGGGGATGTTAGGCCATGAAACCGCTGCAGTTCCAGGGCAAGACGGTCATCATCACGGGCGCTTCCTCCGGGCTGGGCGCTGAGCTGGCGCTGGCGTTCGCCGCGGCGGGAGCAAGGCTCGCGCTGTTCGCGCGCTCGGCCGGGGCGCTTGAGGAAGTCGCGCAGCGCTGCAGGGCGCGCGGCGCCGAGACCCTCGTGGTTGTTGGAGACGTCACGCATGCTGCGGACTCCGCCAGATTGGTCGATGAAACGGTCAGCAAATTTGGCGGCATCGATATTCTCATCGCGTGCGCGGGAATCGGGATGTGGGCGGAGTTCTCCAAGTTAAGCGACCCCGGGGTGCTGCAGCGGGTAATGGAGGTCAACTACGGGGGCGTGACCAACCCGACGTATTACGCTCTGGCGCACCTGCGCGCGAGCAAGGGGATGCTTGTGGCGATCTCCTCGGTGCAGGGGATCATCGGTGTGCCCTATCACACTGGCTACGCGGCGTCCAAGCACGCCGTCCAAGGGTTCTGCAACTCGCTGCGCATGGAGTTGCGCGGCAGCGGGGTGGAGGTGCTAACTGTTATCGCGCACTGGATCAGCGGCACGCGGTTGCGTGAGCAGGCGCTGGGCCAGGATGGCGCGCCGAAAGGCAAGTCTGCCCACAGCCACGGGTCAGGGGCCATTGCGGTCGAAGAAATGACCCGGGCGGTCATGGCTGCGGTGGGTAAACGCAAGCGCACGATCTTTGTGCCCGGCAAGTTGCGCTTTCTCTCGTGGTTGGCGGCCATCGCGCCCGGGATGGCTGACGGGATCATCATCGGCAAGGTGGAGAAAGAAGCAGGGCGGAAGTAAATGCGCAGCCTAACTATCCTGAACCCGGCCGCCGGGCGTGGCCGCGCGCGGGATGTTTGGGAGCGGCTCCGGCGGCAGTTAGAAGAACGTGGCGAGACCCCGCGGGTGCATGTGACCCGCGCGCGCGGCGAGGCGCTCGGAGTGACGCGCATGGCGTTGCAGGCCGGGGTGGAGCGCATTTATGTCGTCGGCGGGGACGGGACGTTCAACGAGGCGCTCAACGGCTATTTTTTTGATGGGGTGGCGCTCAACCCGACGGCAGTGCTGGTGGCGGTGGCGGCGGGAACCGGCTGCGATCTGGTACGCTCGCTGGCGCTGAGCGCGGCGCCAGACGGGTTCATCCAGATGGATGTTGGCCGGCTCAGCTGCGTGGGAGCCAGCGGCGAGGAAGTGGTGCGCTACTTTGCCAACGTGGCAAGCTGTGGCCAGAGCGCGCGGGTGGCCGAGACGGTGGCGCGCATGCCGCGGTGGTTTGGCGGCGGCGGGGCGTATCTGCTGGCGATCCTCGGCTCTCTCAGAAGCTATCAGCCGGCGCTGGTGGAGCTAACCATCGATGGCGTGCGCGCGGAGCCGCAGCCGGCCCGCTGCATTGCCGTTGCCAACGGCCGTGCATTTGGCGGCGGACTGACCATTGCGCCCCAGGCGCGGGTCGATAGCGGCGTGTTGGACCTGGCGGTGCTGGGCGCGGCGTCGCCCGGATGGCTGCTGCGCAACGTGTGCAGGATCTACCGCGGAGAGCACGACGCGCTGGCCCCCCTGAGCCACCGTAGCGCCCGCAGCGTGACGGTTACCAGTGGCACACGCGTGGCCATCGAGGCCGACGGCGAGCCGGCCGGCGAGCTGCCCGCGAGCTTTGAGGTTCTAGCAGGAAGCGTGCGCGTTGCGCTGCCTGAACAGCTTTTGGTTGGTTAGGGGGGATTTCCGGCTAGAACAAGCGCATGGCAAAGCAGCAAGCCACAGCACACGGGGATGGGGAGACGGCCGCGGCGCGCATAGCGCCGGTGTATTGGCTCGGGCGCGGGATGTTCCGCTGTCTGTTTAAGTACTACTTTGGCTGGGAGGTGTTCAATGCGGAGCGGGTGCCGCTGAGTGGGGCGGTCATCCTTGCGAGCAACCACGAGAGCTTTGTCGACCCGGGGGCGATTGGCGGGGCGCTTGAGCGCGAGGCGTATTACCTGGCGCGTGAATCGTCGTTCATCCCGGTGCTCGGAACGATCATGCGCAAGGTCAACGCGATCCCGGTCAACCAGGAGGGCGGGGCGATGGCCGGGCTGCGCGCCGGACTGGAGGTACTGGAGGGCGGCAACGCTCTGATCTTGTTCCCGGAGGGCGCCCGCACCGAGGACGGGGCCATGCAGCCGTTCCGTTCCGGCGTCGGGCTCATTGCGGGCCGCTCGGCCGCGCCGGTCGTGCCGGTGCGGGTGTTTGGCCTGCACGAGGCTTACGGGCGGCACATGAAGTTCCCGCGCCCGGCCCACAAGGTGATCGTCAAGTTTGGCCACCCGCTGCGCTTCGACGCCGAACTCGACGAGCTGCGCGAGGGCAGCATAACCAAACCGAAGGTGGTCTATCAGAAGATAAGCCAGGCCATCGAGGACGCCGTGGCTCGGCTAACACCGGATGCGGAAAGCTAGGCTCAGTGGATGAGCCCGCGGAGGTGGAGGTGGTTGAGCCAGCCGTGGAAATCCAGTGCCGGGTCCTGCTGGCGGGCAATGTCGGCAAGCTCATCGACAGTTCTGGTGCCATCCATGGCGGCGGCCACCGGATAATGGACCGGCTCGCGGAACGAGCACGGCTGGTGATAGATATCAACTAACGGTTCGTTGCGCGCGGCGTGGTAGCGGTGGAGGGGGCTGAGGGCGGGCCTGTCGCCCGGCGCGGGTGGCAGGGCAACCGGCGCGGAACGCAGCTCGATCCAGCCGTTGCGCACGCCTTCCATGACCAGGCGCGCGAGGCGCGTGGGCGAGATGTCGTGCTCACCCGCGGGCAAGCGCTCGTACATGGCGATGAGAGTCGTGGCAAGCGGGGGGCAAGCGGGTGCGACTGCGATCAGCGATGCCAACAAGGCCTTGGCTACCGGATGGTCGAGCTCAATGACCTCATCCCCGCTTCCGAAGGTGAAGCGCATGCGCGCGCCGGGCGAGAAATCCCGTAGCGAGCCGGCGTGCTGCAGCGAGGTGCGCGCGGCGAGGCCAAGGATGCGCTGGTGGCTCACTTCGATGGGCTCCGCGGCATCGCTGCGCGACAGCAGGCTGGTGCGGAAGGTCCGGCCTAACAGGAAGTCGATGAGTTGTTGGAGCAGGCGCGGGTCGTCGGCATAGACTTTGAGTTTTTCGCGAGCGGCGTTAGGGAGCGCGGCGGGGGTATTTTCCGCCGTGTTGCTCTCGCCGAGGTAGCGCAGTCCGGCGCGGTTGGCGGCGTCGAGGAACTCGACAAAATAGCACGGTTGGTTGATGGTGGCGAGGTCATCGAAGGCGAGGATATCAGGTCCCTTGGCGGCCATGTCGTGGGCACATTGGCGCAAGTGATCGCCGTAGGGGGTGGACGAGTCGGCGAAGAAGGCATCGAAGAGCTCGGGCATGCCGTTGAGCGGCAGGTGCGCGGTGGTGGCGCCGGATGGGTGGCTGGCGAGGGCTGCGGCGAGCATGGCGAGCGGCTGGCGCAAGGACCATCCAGGCAAGACGTTGTAGCTGATGCAGGCGACCCCGTCGGGGGTGAGCGCGCGGTGGCAGAGGTTAAGCAGGGCGGATTGGGTTGCCGCGTCGACCCACGAGAAGACACCATGGGCGATGATGTAATCGTAGCCGCGGGGGTCGGGTTGGAAGGTGCGCAGGTCGGCGGTGATGAACGAGATGTTGTTGAGCAGGGCCTGGGAGGCGGCCTCGCGCGCCTGGGCAATGGCGGGTTCGCTGAAGTCCACCCCGGTGAAGTGGGCGTGGGGATAAGTCTCGGCAAGGGGCAGCAGGTTGTGACCTGAGGCGCAGCCGATTTCCAGCACCCGGGCGCGTTCGGCCGCAACAGGATCCAGCCCCGCAAGGGTGGCCGCCGCAGCAATGAGCGCCGGGTGGGTCGCCGGGTGGCTCATTGGCGGGTAGCGCCGGGACGCATAGAGCGCGTGGAGGGAATCGGGCATCGCTCGATGGTTTATCGTCTGCCCAGCATGAGGTCGAGCGGGGAAAATGCCCGCCTCGCGCGGGTGGTCAGGCAAAATGGTCGGCGGAGGCGGCGATTGCGGCCTGCTGGGAAATCGTTTATAGCCGACCATCCATGAGCGCCCACGACCTTCTTGCCTATTGCCCGGACCTCCTGCACTACCGGCGGCGCCTCAGCCGCGAGGTCCGCGTCGGCAATGTGGGTCTTGGCGCCAACCATCCGATCCGCATCCAGTCGATGATCACCTCCGACACGCGCGACACGGCCGCGTGCGTCGCCGAAGTCCTCGGATTGGCCGATGCCGGCTGCGAGATTGTCCGCATCACCGCGCAGACCAAGATTTATGCGGCCAACCTTGAGCACATTGCCCGCGGGGTGCGCGCCGCTGGGTGCTCCGTGCCGCTGGTCGCCGATATCCATTTCAAGCCGGATGCCGCAATGGAGGCTGCCAAGTGGGTTGAAAAGATCCGCGTTAATCCGGGGAACTACGCGGACAAAAAAAAGTTTGAGGTGCGCGAGTACACTGACATCGAATACGAGGCCGAGCTCGACCGGATCCGCGCCCAGTTTGCTCCGCTGGTGGCGCTGTGCAAAGACCTGGGCCGCGCCATGCGCATCGGCACCAACCACGGATCGTTATCCGACCGGATCATGAACCGCTATGGCGACAGCCCGCTCGGGATGGTGGAAAGCGCCTTGGAGTTCGCCCGCTTAGCGCGCGAGGGTGGATACCACGAATTTGTTTTCTCCATGAAGGCATCCAATCCCAAGGTGATGATCGAGGCCTACCGCCTGTTGGTGGCGCGGCTCATGGCGGAGGGTCCGGATTGGAACTACCCGATTCACCTCGGGGTGACTGAGGCGGGCGATGGGGAGGATGGGCGGATTAAGAGCGCCATCGGAATTGGCTCATTGTTGGCCGACGGGATTGGCGACACGATCCGGGTATCCCTCACGGAGGACGCGATCCATGAGATTCCCGTGGCGCGGGCCATCGCGGCTCCGTTCCAGGGATCCGCGGCCGCGGAGCCGCAAGCGAGCAGCGGATTGGTGCCGAGCTACGATCCATTTTCCTATGAGCGGCGCGCGGCGGAGGTGGTCAAGGTGCAGGGCCATGAGCTTGGGGGTGACCGGGTGGTGCGGGTGTTTACGCCGCAGGAGCGGTGGAACGCCTTGGCGCACAAGATTTCCTCACTTGGCGACTATCGGCCTGAGATTGTCTATGAAAAGGCAGGGGTGGTGGAGATTGACCCGCGCGACGAGGCGGCGGTGGCGGCGGTGAATAGCGCGGCGGAGGCCCAGCTGGTGAGTGTGGCAGACGGGCTTGAGCTGGAGGTGACCCACGCCTTCCGGCATCTGGCGTTTGTCATCGACCAGCGGCATCCGATTCTGCTGAAGGATACGCTCAATCCGCCGGAAGGCGAAACGGATTTCATCGAGGCGCTGCTGCCCGCGGCGCGGCATGTCGGCTCGCTGCTGTGCGACGGGATTGGCGACGCGCTGCTGGTTCGCGGCGAGCGTGCGCCCGGGCAGTCGCTGCGCTTGGCCTACAATATCCTGCAGGCGGCCGGGACACGGATCTTCAAGACCGACTACGTGGCGTGCCCAAGCTGTGGGCGGACCTTGT
>JBILQA010000152.1:0-7130 GCA_044373535.1 Akkermansiaceae bacterium
GACCCACAGGTTCTCCACCCCGACGTAAACGATGCTCAAAGAGATGAGTGGCTCAACCAGCCGCGGCGAAACGCTCACCAAACCAAAAACCACCAGCCCCAGCGTGATCGAGTGGGCCAGGGTGAATGCGCTGCTCTGCCAAAGCAGCGGCCTGACCTTGGGCTGCAGCAAAAACAGCCCGAGGATGAACAGGATGTGATCAAACCCCGCGGGCACAATGTGCACAAAGCCCTCAAAAATCCAGTCCAGCAGCCCGCTGCCCTGCGCCGCCTTGGTTTGTCCCTGCGCCTCGATGGTTAGTAACTCCGCAGATGACTCAACCCTGTCCAAGCGAAACACCACAGGGTCTTTTGGCCCAACCGCGCTTTTGACCTGCAGCACGAGGATCTCGTCGGGATCTTCCCAGACGAGCTTCAGCGGGCCTGTTAGGCCAGCGGGTAGCTTGCCGTTCAGGTCAATGCGAACCAGTGCATTGCGTTCGGCGTTTTCCTCGAAGGTCGGCGGGTTGCTCGCGTAGTTAGGAAAGGCGCAGGTGAAGTCGAGCGGCTGGTCGGCAAGCGAGAGCCAGAAAGAAGTGTGCAGGAATTCGTCCGCCTGCTCGCGCAGCTGGCGCTGCTCGAGAGCACTGAGCTTGGCCGCCCACGCGTTGCCGGCGCTGCCCTCGGCGGCCGGATCGGTGGGCGGGGCGTTTGGCCCCTCTTGCGGATAGAGCATCCAGGCGGCGATCCAGATCGACGTCTGCCAACGGCCCTCCTCGACGGTTAGCTCGCCGCGCAGTTGTGAAATCCCGTGGCCGTGGCAACTGCCGGTTAGCCCGGCAAGAGCGACGAAAAGGCCAATGAGGCGGCGCATGGTTAGGTTCATCCAGGCGAGAGGGCGGGCATCCATCAACCGGTCATTTCGCCGGCTCAACCACGAGGATCCCACGCATGATCTGCCAATGGCCGGGGAACGTGCACACGAACGGATACTGCCCGGCCACCTCGGGTGCGGTGAACAACAGCACATCCGACTGCCCGGGATCGAGCACCTTGGAGGACACCAGAACGTCCGGCGAGTCCGGAACATACTGTTTCTCGGATGCCCCCGGCTTGGACGCCAGCGCATCGGCCAGCGCGCCGACCTTCGGCAGCGTGCCCGGTTTGACGATGACCAGGTTGTGCTCTAGCAGGTCGTTGTTCTTGAATGTGAGGCGCACCTTCTGCCCGGCCTTCACCGTGAGCTCGGCCTTGTCGAACTTCATGGCGCTGGGGATCAGCCCGAGTTCAAGTTGGACGCGGTCCTTGTCGTCGGCGCCGGCGGCGGGCTTGTCGTCGGCGGGAACGGCCTTGACGGCTTGGATGACGCCGGCCATTGCGCCGCCACCCTTGCCTTCGGCGGCGGCGAGGAAACTCTTGCTGTGGGTGCGGGCCGCGGCGGTTGCCGCCACCTTGACCCAGCGGTCGTTGACGCCCCGGGCGAGAGCATCAACAAGGGCCGGGCCCGCCGCCGCGGACGGACTCTGGTCGGCCAGCGCCTCGTAGGCTGCAAGCTGCACCTTGACCTCCGGATCGCCGAGGATCCCAGAACTGATGATCGCCTGCACCGAGGCCTCGCCCGCCGGTAGCGACTTGACTGCATTTGAGCGCACTCCACGGGAGGAATGCTTCAGCGCGCCGGCAACAGCCTTGAAGGCTTCCGAGCCCGCATTGTCGAGCGCCCCCATGCCGCTGAGGGCACGGCACGCATGGATCGCGCCCACGTTGAGACCCACCTTGTCCACGCTCGCGTCCTTGACCAGGGCCACCAGCGCGGGCACCGCATCCAGCGGCTTGCGCTCGACTAACAACCGCTGCGCGCTCATGCGCCAAAGCATGTTGGGGCTGCTCAGCGTCGCCACGAGCTGGGCTGATGTCGCCTTGTCCAGAGGCAGCTTGGCGTCCGGCTTGCCGCCGGTATAGACGATCCGATAGACCCGGCCATGGTCCTGGTCGCGCAGGTCCGTCTCGTAGGCGTTGGCAATTCCCGACTTGAACCCGGGAGGCGCCGGATTGTGCTGGATGATGAAGTTGTACCAGTCGAGCACCCAGACCGCGCCATCGGGGCCGACGCGCGAGACGATCGGCGAGAAATACTCGTCGTCACTGGCGATCAGGTTGGCGTGGTTGAGCGCTTTGTAGCCACAGCCATCGTTGCGCAAGGTCCACTGGCCAACCACGCCGAGGGTGGGTTCGTTGACAAAGGCAATCTTGTTCCAATACTCCTCGGGATAGTTGCGCGCCGTGTAGAGATAGTGGCCGGTTCCGGCCGTGTAGATGAGATAGCCGTCGTACTGCCGGAAACGCCGGAAAATCGGCAGGCCGCGCGCGCTCTCATAGGTGTGGGTCGGATCACCCTGCTTCATGCCCGCAAGGTCGAAAAATCGCTTTGCCAATGGCAGGTTGATCGATGGTGCGCCATTCGCCCCGGTGGCAAAGAGATCCCCCTCCTCCGACAATCCGAACCCTTGGAGGTTGCGGTGCCCCTGGGCGAGAAACTCGAGCTTCGAGCCGTCCTGTTTGAACCGGTAGGTCGCATTGCCGAACTCCAGATCCTCACCGCCGACTTTCCCCTTGAATCCAGAATAGCCCACAGAGCCCCAGATCCAGTTGTCGAAACCGTAGTTTAGGTTGTTAGGCCCGGCGTGGGTGTCCTTCAGCCCCCAGCCCTGGAACAACACCTCGCGCACGTCCGCCTTGTCGTCGCCATTGGTGTCCTTCAAAAACAGGGTCCCCGGCGCCTGATGAACAATCACGCCGCCATTCGCGAATGTTAGGCTCGTCGGGATGTTGAGGTTTTCAGCGAACACGGTGAACTTATCAGCCTTGCCGTCCCCGTCGGTGTCCTCGCAAATGCTGATGCGGTCCTTGCCACCCTCTTTGCGCAGCTCGTTGGGGTAGTCGATGGTCTCGGCAACCCACAGGCGGCCGCGCTCATCCCAGTTCATGGTGATGGCCTTGCGGATGTTGGGCTCGGCGGCGAACAAGACCACCTCAAAGCCCGCCGGGGTGACCATGCGCCGCATCGACTCCTCTGGGGTCAGCGGCAGCTGCTTTTCTGTGAACGTCTGAGGGATGTCCGGATGGTTGAAGTGCTCCTTCTCCGACGGGCGCCGGTAGGCGATCTTGGCCGGGGCGTACTTGAAGGGTTTGTTCAGAACCCGGCTGGCCATCACGCTTGGAACATCTTGGTTGGCGGTCCAACGGATCGCCCGCTCTATCAGATCATTGAATCCCTCGTTGATCCACGTGCGGTAGTCGCTGCCCCAGGCGGTGTAGAACACCTTGCCCTTCCCCTGGGAGCGCACCCAGGTGACTGGCTCGGCGCTGCCGTCGGCTTTTTTCCGGGTCTCCAGGACAGTGGTTCCGGCGCTTGCCAGGTCGCTGTGCGCCAGCGGCACATCCATGCTGGTGAATGGCTTGTAGCCCTGCACCAGTGGGTGCTTGGCGTCGCCGAGCAGCGCGGTAAGCTCCGCGGCCGGCCCCTCGGGCTTGGACTTCGCCCCGACCATCGCCGCCCACGCCTTGGACTTCGGGAAGTTCATCCCGCCGCTGTGCACGGCTAACAACCCGCGCCCGCTCTCCACAAACTTCAGCAAAGCCGCCTCCTGGGCGGCGCCGATTTCCTTGTGGTCGCCATTGATGAGGATCGCGTGGTAGCCTGGCAGGGTGGCCGAGAGCAGAATATTGGGATCCTCCGAGTAATAGACTTCGATGTTCCGGTCCAACATCCGGGTTGTCAGGTCGGCCATGAACTCGGCCGGCATGAGCTTGCTGTTGTCACCAAGGAAAAGCACCTTGAGGCGCTCGGGCTGGGCCGCGGGAGCGGCGCTTGCAACGCTGTGGAAAACCAGCAGCGCGGCCACCGCGGCGACCGCAGCATGAACCCAACGGCGGCAGATTTGCGCCGAGCGAATGATCTGGAAGCCGGAATCTAGTTTCATCATGGTTTTACGGGAGCTGTCGGACTCTATGAGTACGCCTGCGCGAGGCAATTCCTTTTGATGAATTTGCCGCCGCTTGGGATCCAAATACCAAAATGGCCTTTGACCCCGGCCGCTAGGCCACCTTTGCTAGCGGCTTGGCCAAATGAACCCGCCGCGCACCATCCTCCTGCTCGCCGCGCTTGTCGCCGCCACTGGCCGCTGCGCCATGGCGGCGGACGAGCCCCCGGCAGGCGTCGCGCTGGAGCTGCTGGCCGACACCGCCGCGGTGGCCCCCGGGGTACCGTTCCGCCTCGGTTTGAGGATCAGCCACCAGCCCGGATTCCACACCTATTGGCAGGCCCCGGGGATCGTCGGCATGGCCACCTCGCTTACCTGGCAGCTGCCCGAGGGATTCCTCGCCGGGCCGCTCCAGTGGCCCGCCCCGCAGGACGTGAAGATGCTCAAGTACAAGGCCTACGGCTTTGAGCGCGAGGTGCTCCTCGTCGCCCAGATCACCCCGCCGCACACCTTGCCGGCGGGGGCGTCCCTCAAGCTATCAGCCCATGCGACCTGGATGGCCTGCGCGAGCACCTGCCACCCCGGCACGCGCCTGGTATCCCTGGAGCTGCCAGTGGGCGCCGCGCCGGCACCATCCAACAGCCCAGCCTTTGCCGCGGCCGCCGCAGCCGTCCCGCGCGAGCTTCCCCTAACCGGCCTGCGGGCGCTCCTTACTAACGGGTGGCTAACCGTGTCCTTCACCCTCGCGCCGAACACCGACACCGCGGGCCTGCGCTTTATTCCCGAGGCAAACCTCCACGATCCTAACACCGAGCAGAAACTCAGCGTCGACGCGGCCGGCCACTGCCAGCTGAGTTTTCCAGTGATGCCGCTGGCGCTTGATGCGCTGCCTGAGACGCTCGGCGGGCTCCTCCACCGCCCCGGCGGCTGGCCGCAACTCGAGGGCGCCAAGTTTGGCCGGATCTCGGTCAAGCTGGAGCGCGCCCCCTGAGTTTCAGCTCGGCCTGTTAGCCCGGCGGCGGCGGTGGCGGCGGATGAGCCACTCGGCGAGCAGAAGGTTGGGGACAAAGCCGAGCCACGCGACGATGCGGTAAACATCCATGGGCCGCGGCTCAAACAGCCAGACAATGCCGAATTTCCACGCCCGCAGTGTGATGGCACTGAGCGTCAGCGCGTAGCTGCGCAGCATCCATTCGCCGTGGCGCGCCCACTGGCGCCTGAGGGCCAAGCGCCAGCCATGCGCGGTGGTTGCCAGCCACAGCAACGCCAAAGTGCCAAAGGCGAGGCGTGAACCAAGCCCACCGTTGGCGTAGATGGCCATGACCAGGCTCGCCGGCCCGGTGACAAAACACACCGCCACCACATACACCCGCCCCATCCCGCGGTGCACCACCGGCCAGCGCCGCAATACCCACGGCGCAAACTGGGTGAAGCCGGCTAACAGCGGCAGCATGCTCACCGCCACATGCACCCAGAATGCCACCTCCCAGTGGATGATCCCGAGATACTGCTGCTTGATCTGCAAAAACCCAGCGTCACGCCGCGGCGGCCAATAGTCCAGCGTGATGCGCCCCATGAGCAGCGTGAAAAAACCCAGCACCACCAGCAGCAGCAGCCCGCCAAACACTCGCGGCCTGCTGCGCATCAATGGCAAAAGCTTAAGCATTTTCTTGCAAGGGCGGGACACGGGTGCAACCTGAGCGAGGGTTCTAACAACAGTTTCCAGCCATGCCAAACCTTCCCTTCATTGTCCTTGTTGGACTTTTCTCGAGCGCCGCGGGCCTGACCGCGCAAACCGCCGGCCAGCCGGCCACGGCCAGGGACAGCGCAGCGGCAAATGCCAACAGCGCGGTGGCAACTATCAACACCGCGGCGGATCCGGCCGACGACGTGCGGGTGCCCGACCAGCAGGCCAGCGCGATGTTGGGCACCTATCTGGGAGATTTCGGCAAGGGCAAAATCACCCTGTGCTTTGACCGGATTGTCGGCGAGACGGTCACCGGCTACAGCATCGTGGCGGGCAACGAGCGCGCCTTTAGCGGTGCCTGGGAGAAGACCGTCGATGGCTTCGCCGTGCTGGTGCGCGAGCCGGGCGACCACCCGGCGGACGGGGTTTTCAAGATTCTCTTCTTCAACACCCCGAAGTCGGTCAGCGGGATCTGGACGCCTAACGACGCCAAGCTCGAAAAGCGCGCCTTCAACCTGCCGGCCCGCGAGTACAAATACAACGCCAAGGCCGGCGCCTATCCGCAGTCATCCAGCCGCCTGCTCAAAGAGGCCGACGTCGAAAACCTGCGCCCGGACGAGTTGCGCATCATGCGCAATGAGATCTACGCCCGCCATGGCTACAGCTTCAAACTCGCCGCCATGCGCGAGCACTTTGAGCCGCTCGACTGGTACGTCCCCACCGCGGTGAACATCACCACCAAGCTCACCGAGACGGAGAAAAAGAACGCCGCCCTGATCAAGCGCTACGAAGCCTACACCTCCGAGTACTACGACGACTTTGGCCGCTAGGGCCGCGGCCGCCAGCGACTGTTAGGCCGCGCCGCCCGACGCCACGCCCAGAGTGGCCACTTCATAGTCGACCCGTCCGGCGAGCTCGCGGCGCACCACGCGCGAACCAATCAGCTGTTCCATGACGCGCAGCTCCATGGCTACGGCACTCGGATAGAGCTCGAAAATGCGCGCCAGCGGGTGATGGTACTCGCTGATGCGGAACCCCTGCTGCTGGTCGTAGTGGCAGCGGCTAAAGCAGCCCTCCTTGTCGCGCAGGTCGGCAAGCCGGGTTGCCTTTTCCACCAATGACTTGCCCTTGAGCACCCGCGGCTGCCAGCGCTTCTGCTGGTCCTGGAAGTGGTGGAACAACAACTTTTCCGGCGCCGACTCGCCATACAGGCTGCGCACCGCGGCGAGCACGTTGATGGTCAGCCCGACCCCCGCCTCGGGAAACAACGGGTCGCACTTGGCGGTTAGCCGGTACATGATCTCCGGGCGCCCGACCTCCTTGCGCGGCACCCGCCAAGTCTCCAGGTAGCCCATCTTGACGAGCTTCAGGCAGTGCTGCTTGATGCCCATGTAGCTCATCCCCAGCGCCGTGGCCAAATCCGCAACCGGCGAGCCGCCCGAGCACTTCAGCTCTCCCAGGATGCCCAGCCAAGCCGGCCGG
>JBILQA010000153.1:0-7073 GCA_044373535.1 Akkermansiaceae bacterium
CCCGCTGGCAAAGGCGAGCTTGCGTGCCCCCAGCAGTTCCTTGACCACCCCCATCTTTGCCGGACTCAGCAGGGCGGCCTGCAGGGCTAGCAGAAAGAACGAGACCATCGCCAGCGCCAGCTGGTGATAAAAAAGCGCGGCGCTCATCAGGCCCAAAACGACAAGCTGCATCCAGGCGGCCGCGCGGATCACGCTGCTCTTGGGGAACCGGTCGGCGAGCCAGCCCGACGTCGGGCCAAACACGATGAACGGCAGCACCAACAGCACCGACAGCACGTGCTCAATGCCCTTGAAGGCTTGGCCATGCATCACCAGCCACGCGCCAAGCGGCAGCAGGATGAACTTCGCCATGTTGTCGTTGAAGGCGTTCTGCACCTGCATGGCCACCAGCGCCCAGAACGAGCGCCAGTCGCGCGCCGTTGGCTCACCCTCCGGCCCCTCCTCGATGTCTGCCTTCATGTGGAATGCACTACGCCAGATCGCAGGCTCCGCGGAAAGCCGCCATTTGCGCAAATCGTCACCCGCGGCTGGCTACTTGGCCGCGTCAAAGCGCGTGCCGATGCCGCCGCCGTTGACGAGCTCGCGCAGGCGCTCCGGATGGCGCCCGTTGGCGATCAAGGTCGGCACGCCCGACTCCACGGCCAACTTCACCGCCTTGAGCTTCGACGCCATTCCGCCAATGGAAAACCGCCCGCTCTGGCCGCTGGCAAAATCCAACACCGCGGCAATGTCCTCGACGCGCTCGACCCGCTGGCCGCTCGCCGGATCCAACAAGCCGTCCACGCTCGTGAGCAAAATCAACTGCGACGCCCCGCACAGCTGCGCCACCTTCGCCGAGAGCATGTCGTTGTCGCCAAACTTCAGCTCCTCGACGGCCACCGAGTCGTTCTCGTTGATGATCGGCAGAATCGTCCCCTCCTGCAGCAGCCGCTTGAGCGTGTTGGACACGTAGTTGGCCCGCTCCGGCGTGTTGAGGTCCGCCGCGGTTAGCAGCAGCTGCGCAACGTTGATCCCAAAGTTGCGGAACAGGTTCTCATACGCGTGCATCAGGCGCGTCTGGCCCACCGCCGCGCACGCCTGGCGCGTCTCAGTGTCCTGCGGATAACCGGTCAACCCGAACGCCGATACCCCCGCACCCACCGCCCCGGACGACACCAGCACGCAGCGCTTCCCCTCCTCCATCAGCCCCGCGATCGCCGTGACCAGGCGCACCAGCGCCGCTCCGTCGAGCGTGCCGTCCGTCACCTTTGTCAGCACCCCGGTGCCCACCTTGATTACTGTTAGATCGCCGTTCATTCCATTTCGCGTTCGTTGTTGCCGCCCCTGCGGATTGCCTGGGAGACGGCTGGGAAAACCTGCTTCTTGCGGCTAACAACGCCGGGAGCCTCAAACAAAGTCTCGTCCCGGCGGGCAAATGGCAGGGCGCGCAGCAAAGCCTCGGGGCCCGAGGCGAGGATCAGGCTGAAGTGCTTGGCGATGTCGGTGACGACGAGAAACGCGAGGTCATAGCCGCCCCCGGCGGTGAATTTCCGCAGGTGGGTTTCGAGCTCCTCGCGGCGCGCAGCGAACGAGTGCAGTCCGAGTTCCTCGATCTGGGAGATGGAGATCTTCAGCCCGTCGTCACTGAAGTCCTTGCGGTCGGACCCGACAATCTCCTCGACGCTGCCGGTGGCTAACATCGACCCAATGGCGAAGAAGTCCCGCGTGAACTCGTCCGCGCAGAGGCCCGCGATTGCGGTTAGCCAGAGGAGCATCTCGCGGTCCAGCTCGGTGCTCGTCGGGGACGTGAGGTTGAGGGTGTCCGAGATGATGCCCGCGCAGAGGCACATGGCCACGCCTGGCTCCGGGTCGAGCCCGCGGTGGCGGAACTTGCGCGCGACGAGCGTTGAGGTCGAGCCGACCGGCTCGTTGAGGTAGCGGATCGGCTCGCGCGACACGAGGTCGCCGGCGAGCCTGTGGTGGTCGATGACTTCAACCACCTCGGCCTCCTCGACGCCGGTGACCGCCTGGGCGTACTCATTGTGGTCGACAAGCGCCAGGCGCATGCGCGGCGGATCAATGAGGTCGGACTTGGCCAACACGCCAACGAGCTTGCGGCTGCCGGGCTCGAGCACCGGGAAGAGCTCCTGGGAGGTCGTCGCCAGGCGCTTGCGCAGGCGCGAGACCGGCTCATCGCCATCCAAAGTCATCAACTCCGAGGAAACCACGCTGCTGACCATGCGCGAACATCGGATCAGCTGCGCCGTGCTGGCCGTGTCCTGCCATGCGCTCAGCAACACCACCCCGCGCTCACACGCCAGCTCGCGCAGCTCGGCGGATATCCCAAAACCTCCCGTGACGATCAGCGCGCGCGTCCCCGCCTCAATCGCCAAACGCTGCACCGCAGGACGGTCACCGCACACCACCACAAAGCGCCGGATCAATCCCGCCTCCGCCGCCTTCGACAGCCGGCTCGCCACCGTCTCCTCGGAGGACGCCCCGACTAACAATTGGAGCTCCTCCTCATGGTCGCCCGCCGGCACTGGCGCGCCGGCCACCTCGGCCTCGAGGGTGGCGGCGATCTTGCCAATCGAGGCGTTGACGCTGCGCACCACGAGGCCCTCGGTCTCGCTGGGCAGCAGCAACTGCAACAAGTCCAGATAGCGCAGAATCCCGCTGATCTCGCCGCCGGCGTCGAGCACCGGCACGCTGCGCACCCCGCTGGCGACCATGCGCCGGTAGGCGGTGAGGAACGTGTCGGTGGTTTCCACCTGCACCACCTTCTTGCGGCAGATCATGCCGGCGCTCACCCTAACATCCGTGACCAACAACGGCAGCGCCACCCCGGCGCGCTCCAACACCCACGCGACGCGCGGCGAGACCTCGCCACAGCGCGCGGCCACCGCGGTCGGCTCGCCGGTTAGGCGCAGCAAGGCGGCGTGGCCAATGGCCGAGCAGATCGCATCGGTGTCCGGGTTGCGGTGGCCAATGACGTAAAACGGCAGCTGTAGGGATGAATCCATGGGGAAAGCGCCCGCACCCTCACCGATTGGCCCGATTTTGACAACCCTGGCCTCGGCGCAGCGGACTTGGTGTTAGTCCGGGAAGACAATCGCGCGGTTGCCGTCGATGATCGTGCGGTCGTGGACGTGGTAGCGGATGCCGCGCGCCAGGGCGGCGCGCTCGCAGTTGCGGCCAAGCCGGGCAAGGTCCTGCGGCGTGTGGTAGTGCTGCACGTGCTCGACGGACTGCTCGATGATGGGCCCCGCATCCAGCTCGTGGGTGACGTAGTGGCACGTCGCGCCGATGAGCTTCACCCCGCGCTCGTAGGCTTGGCGGTACGGGTTGGCCCCAACAAAAGCGGGCAGGAAGCTGTGGTGGATGTTGATGAGATGCTCACCGTGGGCCCGGCAGAACCAGTCGGGCAGGATCTGCATGAAGCGCGCGAGCACCCCAAGCTCTACCTGTTCGGCGGCGAAAATCTCGGCGATGCGTCGGAACCCCGCCTCCTTGTCATTTTCCATTTCGATGAAATGGAACGGCAGGCCGGCGCGCTCGGCGATCCCGCGGCAAAACTCACGGTTGCCTATCACCGAGGTGATCTCCACGGGCATCTCGCCAATCTCCGCGCGCCACAGAATGTCGTTCAAACAGTGGTCCGTCTTGGTCACCAGCACCGCCGTGCGCATCCGGTAGGGCAGGCGGCGGAAGTGCCAGCGCGCCTCGAGCGCCCGGCCAATGGTCCCAAAACCCGTGATGAAGTCCTCCACGTCAACCTCCAGCGTCGCCGTGTCGATCTCCAGCCGGGCGAAAAACTTCCCGTGCAGGTGGTCGGTGAACTGGTGAAACTCCACCAGGTTGCCCCGCAGGTCGCTCACGTACGACGCGATCTTCGCCACAATCCCGGGACGGTCCGGGCAGTCGACTTTCAAGATTAATCCAGTTCGGGCCATGCGCGCAATCCTCGGGTCAGCACCAAAGTGATAGTTGCCTGTTAGCAATTGCCAACGCCTAAGGGCATTTTCCCGCAGAAAAAGCCTGCCCCGCGGCCTTCCCGCTGCTTCCCTCGGACTCACGATGAAGACTTTCCTAACAATGACCCTGCTGGCCCCGGACCGCCCCGGCCTTGTCCAGACGCTTGCCCAGACCGTCGCCGAGCATGGCGGCAACTGGCTGGAGAGCCGGATGGCGCACTTGGCGGGGCAGTTTGCGGGGATCCTGCGCATCGAATGCGACGCGGCGGCGGCCGCGCAACTCACCGCGGAGCTCAAGGCGCTGGCCAGCCAAGGGCTGCATGTCCAAGTGGTGGACGCCAAGCCGGCGCAGGAGGCGGCGCGGCGCACGCTGCGCATCGACGTGGTGAGCCACGACCGGCCCGGAATCGTGCGCAAGCTCTCCGCGGCGATCGCCGCGGCCGGCGGCAATGTCGAGGAACTCACCACCGGTTTGGAAAGCGCGCCGATGGCGGGCCACTCGCTGTTTCGCGCCAGCGGCACGGTGAGCCTGCCCGAGGGCGTCGCCGAGGCGACCCTGCGCGGCGCCATCGAGAACCTTGGCGACGACCTGTCGGTGGACATCAGCGCCTAGCACGCGCTGCTAGGCCCCACCAACAGGTTTCCCCAACAACCCTCTGCTAGCTCTTCTTCACCGTGACCCACTGGCCGGTGCTGGCGGACTCGAGCACGGCGTCGCAGACGTACTGGGTGCCAAGGGCGTGGCGGAAGTCGGGGTACTCTTTGGGCGCGCCGGGGTTTTCGAGCGACTTGAGGAACTCGTAGAGCCCGTGGGTAAACGAGTGCTCGTAGCCAAGGCAGAGGCCCGGCACCCACCAGTTGCCCGCGTACGGGTGATCGCCATCGGTGACGTGGATGCTGTTCCAGCCGCGGCGGTCACCGGGAACGCCGTGGTCAAAGTAGCCGAGCCGGTTGAGGTCATGCAGATCCCAGGCGAGGGATTTTTTCTCGCCATTGATTTCGAAGGTGTAGAGCGCCTTGTGGCCACGCGCGTAGCGGGTCGACTCGAAGATGGCCAGCGAGCCGTTCTCAAAGCGCGCCAGAAACGCGCAGGCGTCGTCGATGGTCACCGCCTGCTTGGCGCCCGTGGCCGTGTGGACGCGCTCCTTGATGAAGGTTTCCGTCATGGCCGACACGGAGACGATGTCACCGTTGATCCAGCGCGCGGTGTCAATGCAGTGGGCCAACAAGTCGCCGGTCACCCCGGAGCCCGCCGCCGCCGCGTCAAGCCGCCAGAGGCCCGCGCCGCCTTGCGGCAGGTCTTCCGAGATCGTCCAGTCCTGCAGGAAGTTGGCGCGGTAGTGGAACACCCGGCCAAGCTCGCCGGCGGCCACGATGTTTTTCGCCAGAGTCACGGCGGGCAAAAACCGGTAGTTGTACCAGACGAGGTTCGGCAGGCCGGACTTCTCGACCGCCTCGACCATCCTCTCGCCCTGCTCGCCGTTGAGCGCGAGCGGCTTCTCGCAGAGGATCATCTTCCCGTTGGCGATGCACGCCAGCGCGATCTCGGCGTGCGAGTCGTTGGGCGTGCAGATGTCCACCGCGTCGATGTCGTCGCGCTTGACGAGCTCGCGCCAGTCCGTCTCGTAACTCGCGTAGCCCCACTTGGCCGCGAACTCCTTGAGCTTGCCCTCGTCGCGGCCGCAGACCGCCTGCCGCACCGGCTCGTAGGCCGTATCAAAAAAATGCCCAACCTGGGAGTAGGCGTTCGAGTGGGTACGACCCATGAAGCCGTAGCCGATCAGGCCGATGCGCAGTGGTTTTTTCATAAGTTTTTCGATGGGAATGATGGGAAAAAAAGGCGCCAGCATCAATCGATGCTAATTTTGATGCATGAGGACCACTGTCACTCTGGATGATGATTTACTGGAGCGCGCCGCCAGATGGTCCGGAATCTCCTCTACCTCGGACCTGCTTAACCACGTTTTGCGCCTCTTTGTCCAGCGGGAGGCCGCCGCGCGCCTCGCGGAGTTGGGCGCCACCATGCCGGAGCTCGAGGACGCCTCGCGCGCCCCACGCTCCGGCCGCGCACCCATGGAATCCATGCGCATCGCTGAGGATGAGCCGTGAGTCCCCCGCCGTGCTGGTCGACACCAGCGTCGACACCAGCGTCTGGATCGACTTCCTGCGCGCCGACACCGCTGGCCTGCGCGAACTGCTGTTAGCCCTGCGGCGGCGCGAGCTCATGGCGGAGTTTTTTGCCCAGCTACCGCGGGCGCGCGAGGCTGAGCCGGCCGAGGCGCTTGCCTTCATCGAGCACCATCGGCTCTGGGGCCGCGGCCTGCAGTGGAATGACGTGCTCATCCTTGCCGCCGCCAGGCTCTCCGGCGCCAGGCTCTGGGCGCACGACCGACGACTCGCCGAAGCAGCCCGCGACTTGGGCGTATACTGGAGTGCTTGAGACATCAGGGGGATTGCGATCAGAAAGACCCGGCCCTAGAGCGCCTCGTCAACCTGGATCATCGTCGCAAGGATGGTGTTCCAGGTGTGCGGGTCCTCCAACATCTTGTTGGGAAACATGCAGCCATCCCAACAAATGTGCTCGATTCCTCGCGCGCCCGCGTCCTCCAGCCAGACTTTCGAGCAGGCGACGATGTCGACCTTGCCGTTAGGGTCATCCGCTGGGCAGTGGCGGCCGGTCTTGTCATGGGATCCGGTGCCGTGGACAGTGCCGTCGTTTTGCGCCACATGGAAGTCAATCGTCCATGGCCGCAGCGCGTCGGTCATCGTGCGGAACGCCGCGGCAAACTCCGCGGCCGTGTAGTCCGCCGCTAGCAGCGCGCACTCCGGCGCGTTGTAGCCTAACAGATAGAGGTAGGTGTGGGCCAGGTCGGCCTGGAACCCGACGGTGCCGGGCATGCCGACGGCTTCGAGGGTGTCGAGCATCGCGCGCCACGAGTGCATGCCAGCCCAACAGATCTCGCCCTCCGCGGCGAGCCGCTCGCCGCTGTCGGCGGCGATCTTGCCGGCCTCGCGGAAGGTGGCGGCGATTTTCCGGGTATTGCCCTGCGGGTCGCCCATCCAAGCGGCCACGGGGGTGGCCGAGTCGATGCGGATCACGCCGTAGCGGCGCACGCCGTG
>JBILQA010000154.1:0-7041 GCA_044373535.1 Akkermansiaceae bacterium
TCCGCCGCCTGCGGCCAAACCGTCCTGCGCAGCCAGCTCATGCCCGAGTTCTACGGCAACAACGTCGTCTGCGAACCCGTCGGCCGACTCCTGCGCATGGGCCGCATCGACTGGAAGGACGGCCACGGCCTGGCTAACAACGCCTTCCCCAACAGCGAGTTCATCCGCAGCAGCGACGCCTACTTCCGCCCAACATGGACGGAGACCGCGCCGGATGGCAGCCTGGTTTTCTCCGACCTCTACCGCGGCGTCATCCAGGAAAAGGAGTGGTTCCCCATCGACAACGACCGCTTCAAGCGGGTGCAGAAGTACGGCATGCTTGAGGTGGTGCGGCATGGCCGGATCTATCGGTTTTTGCCCGAGGGCAAGAAGCCGGGGCCGCAGCCCAGAATGTTGGAGGAATCGCCCGTCGAACTTGTCACCCACCTGGCCAACCCCAACGGGTGGTGGCGCGACACCGCGCAGATGCTCATCGTCAGCCGCGGCGACTTGGCCGCCGTGCCGGCCCTCAGCAGGATGGCCGCTGAGCATGCCGATGCCAATGGGCGCATCCACGCGATGTTCTGCCTCCAAGGCCTCGGTGCGCTGCCCAAGGAGTTGGTCCTCGCGAACAGCGCGCACGCCAACCCGCGTGTGCGCCGCGCTGCCGTCCAACTTGCCGAGCCCTGGCTCATTCAAAAGGATAGCGAGCTTGCCGCACGCCTCAGCGCCATGCTCACTGATCCTGACGCCCAAGTGCGCATTCAGCTCTTCCTTGCCTACCGCCGCGCCGCGCTTCCCGCACCACCGGAACTTACCAGCCCAACGAACAATCCAATGGTCGCCGCCTTGCTAGAAAAGGAGCAGGCCGACGTGCAGCGCAACAGCCTTGGCCGCTCGGCGCGCCAAGGCCAGGCGATCTTTGAGACCCTGTGCGCGACGTGCCACGGCAACGACGGCAGCGGCACCAAGAACATCGCCCCGCCGTTGGCCAAGTCCCAGTGGTTCAAAAACAACGGCAACATCAACGCGCTTGGGCGCATCCTCCTCAAGGGCCAGACCGGCGGAGCGTTCCCCGAGGGGGTCATGGTCCCGCTGGAAAATGTCTATTCCGACGAGGCGCTCACCGACGTGCTCAACTTCATTGGCCAAAAATGGAATGGCTGGGCCACCCCCGTCTCCACCACCGAGTTGACCCGCCTCCGCGCCGAGATCGCCGAGCGCAAGACGCCCTTCACCCACGAGGAGATTCTTGCTGCCAGCAAACAGGCCGCCGCTCCAACAGCCACCTCCCAGGCCGCGCCAACGCCCGCGCCAACGACTCCAGCACCCGCCCCACGTGCCGCTGCGGCGGCCGTTGGGCCCGGCGCAATCCGCGTGCTGTTCCTCGGCGACGAGGGCACCCACAAGCCGGTTGAGCGCTTCAACCTGCTCAATGCGGCCCTTGCTCCCCAGGGGTTTAAGATCACTTTCATCAAGGACCTCGCGGAGCTCACCCGCGCCCGCCTGGACGAGTCCGATGTCCTGTTAGTCTACGCCAACCACAGCGACACCAAAGTGCCCGAGGCGATCATCCCGTGGGTCCGCGACGGCGGCGCGCTTGTCGGCCTGCACAGCGCCTGCGGGAATTTTTACCGCTCCAAGGAATGGTTTGAGGTTCTTGGCGGCAAGTTCAAGGGCCACAAGGGAGCCGAGTTCAGCCCCGCCACCGTGGACGCCGAGCATCCCATCACGCGCAACCTGCCGAAGCTCGAAGCGTGGGATGAAACCTACGAGTTCACCGCGCTGGCCGCCGACCGTCACCTGCTGCAAACCCGCCCTGCGCTCAACCCGGGCGAAACCGACGCCCAACCGTGGACATGGGTCCGCAACGAGGGCAAGGGCCGCGTTTTTTACACCGCCAGCGGCCACACCCCGGCAATCTGGGGCCATCCGGCCTATCAAGAGCTTGTCCGCCGCGCCATCCTGTGGACCCTTGGCGAGGCCAAGTCAAACGCCTTCGCCGCATCCCGCCAAAACTGATAGCCCGTGATAAAATCCCTTCTCGCCCTTATCCTCGCCTGCCTGCTTGCCCAGCCGCTGTTAGCCGAGTCCGGCGACGGCTGGGTCTCGTTCCCCGGCGCTGGCGGCCCCGGCAAGGGCAAGCACGTCGTCTTGCTCGCCGGCGACGAGGAATACCGCTCCGAGGAGGCCATGCCCATGCTCGCCAAGATTCTCAGCACCCATCACGGCTTTGACACCACCGTGCTCTTCTCTCACGACCCGGACGGCACCATCAACCCCAACAACACCGCCACCCTCGGCAAGCCCGACGCCCTGGACACCGCCGACGTCATCGTCATGTCACTGCGCTTCCGCAACTGGCCCGACGAGGCCATGCGCCACTTCGACGCCGCCATGCAGCGCGGCGTGCCCGTTATCGGCCTGCGCACCAGCACCCACGCGTTCAAGCTAGCAGCACCCAGCACGTTCCAACAATACAACGACTTCGGCAAAAACACCCTCGGCGAAAAATGGGTCAGCCACTGGGGCGCTCACAAGAGCGAGGCGACACGCGCCGTCATCGAGGCCGCCAACTTCAACCACCCGCTGCTCCACGGCGTCGTCGACATCTTCGGCGACACCGACGTCTACGAGGCCAACCCGCCCGCAGACGCCACCATTCTCCTGCGCGGCCAAGTGCTGGCGGGCATGACTCCTAACAGCGCGCCGGCCGCCCGGGAAAAATCCGCCGGCCGTCCCATCAACGACCCGATGATGCCCATCGCCTGGACCCGCGAAGTAAAAACCGCCACCGGCAAGTCCCAGAAAGTCCTCTGCACCACCATGGGCGCTGCCACCGATCTGGCCAGCGCGGGCCTGCGCCGCCTTGTCGTCAACGGCGTCTTCTGGTCCGCAGGGCTTGAGGTTCCCGCCTCCGCCGAGGTCGCCACCGTTGGGGATTTCAAGCCCAGCAACTACAGCACCAACGGCTTTAAAAAGGGCCTGCGCGCCGCCGACGAATGATCCACCGATTGTCAGCCCCCTCCGCGGCCACGCCCAAGTCGACGGTGATCACGCCTCCAACCCATGCGCCAGTGCCACCCGTGAGTTCCACGGACGACATCTCCGTGATTGTCCCGTGGCATGCTGGTTGCCCCCACGCCGCGCGCGTCATCGCCCGGTTGCTTGCCTGTGACCCGGCGCCGCGCCAGATCATCGCGGTTTGCGACGGGCCGCGCGCCGATGAGCTTCCGCTTGGCCGGGGAACCCCCAACAACCACCTCCAACAACTCTGGCTCGGCCAGCCAGCGGGACCCGCCGCGGCGCGCAACCACGGCGCCGCTTCCGCCACGGGCGACATTCTCTTTTTCTGCGACTCCGATGTGCTTGTGCCGCTGGACTTCTTCGGCCACCTCAGCGCGGCGCTCGCCCGCCACCCGCAGGCCGCGGGCATCATCGGAAGCTATGACGAGCGCCCCGAATACCCGGGCGCCGTCTCACAATACCGCAACCTCCTGCACCACTTCGCCCACCAACAGAATCCAGGGCCCAGCGCCACCTTCTGGACTGGCTGCGGCGCACTGCGCCGCAGCGTGTTCAGCGCCTGCGGCGGCTTCGACACCGTCCGCTACCCGCGCCCAAGCATCGAGGACGTCGAGCTCGGCTTGCGCCTGACCAACGCAGGCCACCTCCTTGTCCTCGAGCCCAGCCTGCAGGTGACCCACTTGAAACATTGGCGGCCGCTGGCATTGCTGCGCACTGACTTGCTAGACCGGGCGGTTCCATGGAGCCGACTGCTGCTCACCGGCGAGGCCAGGGCCGCGGGTCTGCAATCCGCAGCCGGCATGCAGGCCGCCGTGGGCGCCAGCGGCGTGCTTCTTCTTTGCCTTGGCGCGGCTGCCTTCGCGCCACTGGCCGCCACCGCGGTGGCCGCTTGCGCCGCCTCCCTCTTCCTCTTCTTGAACCGCAAGTTCTATCGGTTTTTATCCAAGCTGCGCGGCCCGCGGTTCCTGCTGGCCGCCATCCCGTGGCATTTTCTCCACCATCTCGAGTGCGGAGCGGGATTCGTGATCGCCATTGTCCCCCAGTTAGCACCTACTCCCCCCCTCGACGCCCCTGTGCCGACCTCATCCGAATGACCCGCCCACCCACAACCCTCGTCATCGGCGCTGGGCCCGCCGGATTAACAGCGGCGCTGCTAGCAACCCGCAGTGGAGATCCAACAGTGGTGCTTGAGGCCGGCGCGGAGGTCGGCGGCATTTCCCGCACGGAAGTCCACCATGGCTACCGCTACGACATCGGGGGACACCGTTTCTACACAAAGTCAGAAGCGGTTAGCAAACTCTGGCATCAGGTGATGGGTGGTGACTTCCTGCGGGTCAAGCGGCTTTCGCGCATCTTCTTTGGCGGGCGCTTCTACAGCTATCCGCTGCGGATTTTCGAGACCCTCAACAACCTCGGGCCGGCCGAGAGCCTCGCCATCGCCGCAAGCTACGTGCGCTGGAAAATCAGCCCCCACCCGGCCGAGGAAACCTTCGAGCACTGGGTGACCAACCGCTTTGGCCGCCGGCTTTTCCGCACCTTCTTCAAGACCTACACGGAAAAGGTCTGGGGTATCCCGTGCACGGAGATTCGCGCCGACTGGGCCGCCCAGCGCATCAAGGGGCTTTCCCTGCGCTCCGCGGTGACCAACGCGATTTTCCGCCGCGGCAACGTCAAATCCCTCATTGAGGCCTTTGACTATCCGCGCCTCGGCCCCGGCATGATGTGGGAAAAGTTCACCGCCGCGATCCGCGCCGACGGCGGCGAGGTCCATCTGCACCGCAGGGTCACCTCGCTGCGCCACCAAGACGGGCGCGTCACAGCAGTTAGTGTCAGCCACGCTGGCGGCTACCAGGAGACCCTCCACCCCGAGCACGTCATCTCGAGCATGCCCCTGCGCTCACTTCTGCGCCAACTCGACCCGGCGCCCCCGGCGGAGGTTCTCGCCGCTGCCAACTCGCTCAAATACCGCGACTTCATCCTCGTCGGCCTGGTCGTCGACAAGCCCAAGCTTTTCCCCGACAACTGGATCTATGTCCACAGCCCCGCCGTGGCCGTCGGGCGCATCCAAAACTTCGGCAACTGGAGCCGTGAGATGCTGCCCGACCCGGAACGCTCCAGCAGCCTCGGGATGGAGTACTTCTGTTCGGTTGGCGACCCGGTGTGGTCTCTAACAGACGCCGAGCTCATCGATTTGGCGACCCGGGAGTTCCACACCCTCAAGCTCGGGGAAGGCGCGGGAGTGCGCCACGGCGTGGTCATCCGCCAGCCAAAGGCCTATCCGGTCTATGACGCCGATTACCGCCGCCATGTGGATACCATCCGCGGTTGGCTTGCCGGCCTGAAGAACCTCGAGTCCATCGGCCGCAACGGCCAGCACCGCTACAACAACCAGGACCACTCGATGCTAACCGGCATGTTCGCCGCGCAGAATCTCCAACAACCCGAGTCGCTCACCGACCTCTGGGACATCAATCTCGAGCGCTCCTACTACGAAGAGGTCGTCGTGCCCAAGAAATCCCGAGTCGGCGCTGCCTAGCAAACCAATGGGAAAGCGCCACGCGAATCCAGCAGTCAAAGTTGCCCTGCTAGGCGGAGGCGCCCATGGCCTCGGCGCCCTGGGCGCCGCAGTGGCGGCGCTGCCGAATTGGTCGATTGTGGCCATGGCCGATCCCGCCAGCCAAGCCCGTGGGGCTGCCGTAAAGCTCATTCCCCATGTGCGCGTGTTTGCCAGCGTCGCCGAATTGCTGGCTGCCGGAATGGACTTTGATCTTGCTGTAATAGCCACTCCGCCGGCGGCCACGCTTGAGGTTGCCCTAGCCGCCCTTGCCAGCGGCGCGCGCATCCTGGTGGAAAAGCCCGGCGCGCGCAGCCACGCCGAGATTGACCAATTGCAGGCCGCCCCACGCGGACACCTCGCGGGATTCGCCTACAATTACCGCTTCCACCCCGCCATCCAAGAGCTGCGCGCCATCCTAACAGACCAGCGGGCGCCACTGCGGCGCCTCGAACTGCGCTTCGATGTGCCCCTTGACCCCGCCAACACTTGGCGCGCAAGCCAAGCCGCGGGCGGCGGCGCCCTGCGCGACCTCGGCAGCCATCTGCTCGACCTCGCGGCATGGCTCACTGGCTCACCACTGGAGGTTCTGGCTGCCACCATCTCGTCGCGCCGCAGCGAAGATGACGATGCCCACCTGTGCCTGCGCGCCGGGGAGACGGAAGTTGATCTGCACTGCGCCTATCATGGCACTCCAACATTCTTACTGCGCGCCGAGAGCCAATCCACCTCGCTGCTTACCGAGTTGTGGACGCTCGCCAAGCCGGTGCGCCTGTGCGCCAGCCAACCGCTTGCCAGCCGCGCGCGCCTGTGGACATCGCGCCTGGCGTGCAAAATTCCTGGCCGCCGTCCGGCGCAGGGGCTGCGGGCATCGCGCAGCCGCATGCTCGTCGCCGCCCTCGGCACTGATGGAATGCTTGCATCCGCAGCCGATGCCGCAGCCGTACTCGGCTGGGTGGCGCAGGCGGAAGCCATCGCCCATCCCCGCAAGAGCTTCACCGCCGGGGTGGCCGCCGAGCCACCCTTCGATCTGGCGCCACCTCCCAAAACCCCACGATGAAGGCCATCCATGAAGTCATCGAAGCGAGCGCGCCACGCCGACCGGCGCGACTCACGGCCATTCTGGCCATCAGTGGCACTTTCGCCAGCGGCGCCAAAGCTCTGCGCCTGCTCTCCGAGCAAAGCGCGGTGGCTGATATTGAGCTGCTTCTCTTCTCGGAATCCCGCTCGATTCTCGATGCGGCAGCGGCGCTGTTAGCGCCCTTCGCATCCTTCCAACGCATCCTTGGTGACACAAGCCGCCTGCCCTCGCTGCGCACCGAGGCGCTTGCCTTGGCCCGCTCCCCCATCATTGCCTATTGCGAGGACCACTCGTTCCTCGAGCCCTCATGGGGCTCGGCGCTTCTAAACTCCTTCGACTCCGACGCGCGCGTGCTGGCTGTAGCGCCGGCTTTCATCAACCCCAACCCAGACCATCCCAT
>JBILQA010000155.1:0-7021 GCA_044373535.1 Akkermansiaceae bacterium
GACTCAATGACCGCGTCCACCGGGGCGCCCGCCTTGACCATGATCATCACCTTGCGCGGCGTCGCCAAAGACCCGACAAACTCCTCAAGTGACTTCGCTCCCACGAGTTTCTTGTCCGGATGGGCCGCGACAAACTCATCGGTCACCGCCGTGGTCCGATTGTATACCGAGACCTGGAAACCCCGGCTCTCCACGTTGAGAACCAGGTTCTGACCCATCACGGCCAGGCCAATTAAGCCGAAATCACTTTTACTCATCTATTTGCAGGTTTGGTGCTAGTCCGCCGCGCGTATATGCCCGGATCCCCCGCCGGTGCAACCCCGAGGTGCCACAAATTTGCAGCCAACGAGTCGCGCCGCTCCCCGAACGGTTAAGTTTTGCCTTCCCTGCCAGCCCCCGTGGGACCCATGATTCAAAGCGTGCCGGCGCATGGCGGGCCCCCAGCTGACCCAGCCAGCGCGGAACTCCCAGTCCGTTTCCATGAAGGTTCACCGCCGCCCACTGCTGTTGCTAGCCACGGCACTCTGCCAGCTACTGGCGGGTGGATGGGCCTTGGCGGCGCCCCCAGCGGCGGCCGCGCGCGGCATTGCGGAGATCCTGGCAGGGGCGGACCTCAATGATCCGCTCCAACGTTCGCGGCTGGTGGCGGAAATCCAAACCGTCGAGCTCGAGCGCAAGCGCGCCGGCGTAGCCCGCGCCCAAGAGCTCAAAATGCCCCTGCGGCTGGTTCGCCCGGATGGCACCGTCACGGAAGTCGCCGGGGTCACCCCCGACGGCTCGCCGCTTTACTTCATCACCCACAACGTCAACGCCGCGATCTCCACGGGCGCCAGCCTGCTGCGCGCATCTCCCTACAACCTCAAAGCCACGGGCATATCCGTCGGCCTCTGGGACGGCGGCTCGGCGCTCACCACTCACCAGGAATTCACCAACAGCCGCGTGACCGTCGGCGAGGCCATTGCCCCAGCCCTCAGCGACCACGCCACCCATGTGGCAGGCACCATTGCGGCGGCTGGCACCGTGCCCGCCGCTCTCGGAATGGCCCCGGAGGCAAAAATCATCAGCTACGACTGGAACAGCGACATCTCGGAAATGACCAGCCGCGGCGCCTCCGCTCCTAACCAGGCGGGCCGCATCTACCTCTCCAACCACAGCTACGGATTCACCAGCGGCTGGTACAAGACCGGCGGCACTAGCCCGGCGTTTGTCTGGTATGGCTCAGGCACCGCCGCTACTTCCATCGAACCGGACTTCGGCCAATACAACAGCAACTCGCGCGACAGCGACGCGCTCGCCTACAGCGCCCCATACTACCTCATCTTCCGCAGCGCAGGCAATGACCGGACAGACAATCCCACCGACGGACAAACCGTCCAACTCTCCAGCAGCGACACCACCAACACGGCCAGCTACAATTCCACTTCGCACCCACCCGGCGATGGCAGCTACCGCGGCGGCTACGACACCATCAGCTTCGATGCCGTCGCCAAGAATGTCATCACCGTCGGCTCGGTCGCCGATGCCGTCACCTCCAGCACCCGCGATCTGGCCAAAGCCTCGATGAGCTCCTTCAGCTCATGGGGGCCCACCGATGACGGCCGCATCAAGCCCGACGTCGTTGCCAACGGCGAGGCGCTCTACTCTTCACTCAAGACTTCCACCTCCACCTACGGCACCTACAGCGGCACCAGCATGGCGACGCCCAGCGCCACGGGCACCGCCGCATTGCTTATTGAGGAGTATGCGGCGCACTTCCCCAATGGTGCCATGCGCTCGAGCACCCTCAAAGGGCTTCTCATCCATACCGCCGATGACCTCGGCGCCGCGGGACCCGACTATCGCTTCGGCTGGGGCCTCATCAATGGCAAGGCCGCCGCCGACCTCATTCGCGATCATGCCGCCGCTCCCCTTAAAAAACGCCTCGTTGAGAACTCACTCACCTCCTCAGTCACCAGCGTTAACCATGACTTCATCTGGGACGGCGTCTCGCCGATCCGCGTCACGCTCTGTTGGACCGATGCCGCCGGCAGCATCACCGCGGACGCCGATCCCGCCGCACCCTCCTCGCGCCTACGCAATAACCTCGACGTTAAAATCACCGATCCTAACGGCACCGTCCGCCTTCCCTACGTCATGCCCTTCGTCGGCACCTGGACCCAAGCCTCCATGAGCACCCCGGCAACAACCGGCGTCAATAACACCGACAACGTCGAACAAATCTTCCTACCCACTCCGCCAGCCCCGGGGATCTACCGCGTGGTGGTTAGCTTGCAGGGCACCCTCTATCAGGGAAGCGCCCAGCCGTACTCCCTGCTCGTCTCCGGCTCCGCGGAAACCGCCTTGCCACTGGCCGTATCCGCCGTCTCGCCAGACAACGCCCTCGCGTTCGGCACCACCACCCTTGACCTCACCGGCACCTCGCTGGCCAGCGCCACCCAAGTCAAGCTGACCCGCGCAGGCTCCACGGACATCACCGCGAGCAATCTGACGATGATCGGCTCCTCCTTGCGCTGCTCGGTCAACCTCACCGGCGCCGCCGCCGGAACCTGGAATGTCGTCGCGTCAAGTCCCACCGAGAGCGCCACCCTGCCTAACAGCTTCAGCGTCGCCAGCGCCCTGTTCTTTGAGAACTTCGACAACTCGCCGAGCGGCTGGACCGCCAGCCTGGCTAACAGTTGGAGCTTGTCCACCGCGCAGGCGTACTCTCCGGCGAGCGCGTATTTCATCGCCGCGCCTGCGAGCAAGATCCTCTCGTATCTCAGCTCGCCCGCCATCGTGGTTGGCACCCTGCCAGCGGGCGGCGCGCAGCTGAAGTTTTGGCACCGCTATGACACCCAGGCCAACCAGGATGGTGGCAGGCTTGAGCTCTCGGTCGACAACGGCAGCAGCTGGTTTAGCGTGGAATCGGCCAACTCGGGCGCCAGCTTCTCAAGCAACGGGTACAACTCGGTCATCACCCAGCCCAATGGCAACAACCCCAACGGCAGCGCCTTTGCCGGCCTCAGTGCTTGGTCGGGCAGCAGCAACGGGTTCATCCAGACCATCGTCAACCTCACCAGCGCCAAGTTCTCCAACAAGACCATCCGCCTCCGCTGGGCCTTCGCCACGGATGGCAGCACCGCAAGCACCGGCTGGTTTGTCGACAGCGTCTCGCTGACCAGCGACGGCGACACCGGCAATGCCCCCCCCTTGATCACCACTACCGTGGCCGCTACGGGCGCCTCCTCGCTCGTCGAGCCCCTCGACGGCGTCGATACCACCTATTTCCTGATTCCGGGAACCACCGCGAGCCTCACCGTGGCGGCCAGCGACGACAGCGGCACCGCCAACCTCACCTACTCCTGGGCGGCCAGCGGGCCCGCCGGAGTCGGCTTCTCACCCAATGGCGGCAACGCGGCCAATGCGACCACGGCGAGCTTTGAAGCGGCGGGCGACTATGTGGCGACGGTGACCGTGACAGACCCCGGTGGTCTTTCGGCAAGCAGCACGATTCGCCTGCGCGTGGTCCAAACCACCAGCGCCATGCAGGTTACGCCCTCCTCAGTGACACTGGCCGTGGGCGCCAGCCAAGCCTTCCAGGCCACGACGCTTGATCAATTTGCCGCGCCGATGGCCAGCCAACCGGCAAGCCTCACGTGGACGGCCACGGGCGGCGGCAGTGTGAGCAGCGCGGGTCTGTTTTCAGCCGCCAGCAAGGGGACGGGCTTCAGCGTGACCGCCAGCGCCACCGTTGGAGGCAGCCCCTTTGCCAAATCCGCCGAAGTCAATGTCACGCCCCTGCCGGCCACCATCACCCTCGGCAGCCTCAGCCAGACCTACAGTGGCGCGCCGAAATCCGCCACCGCCACCACCTCGCCCGGCACCTACCCGGTCACCTTCACCTATGACGGCTCGCCCAGCGCCCCATCGGCGGCAGGGATCTACGCGGTGCAAGCCACCGTGGACACCTCCACCCACGAAGGCAGCGCCCAGGGAAGCCTAACCGTCGATAAGGCCTCCGCCACCGTCACCCTCAGCGGCCTCAACCAGGCCTATGACGGAGGCGCCAAGTCCGTCACCGTGACAACCACCCCAAGCCCCCTGAACGTTGTGCTCACCTACGCCGGCGCGGCGACGGCCCCAAGCGCGGTGGGCAGCTACGCCGTGGCGGCCACCGTCAATGACGCCAACTACCAAGGCAGCGCCACGGGCACGCTGACCATCACTCCCAGCTTCCTAACATGGCAGGATGCCTCCTTCAGCCCGGCACAGGTTGCCGCCGGCGAGGCCGCACCCACGGCCGATGCCGACCGCGATGGCACTCCCAATCTGGCCGAATATGCCCTGGGGACCGATCCTAACACCTTCACCGCCGCCCCCGCGGCCGTCTTCTCGGCAAACGCCCTCACCCTCACCTTCACCCGCCCCAAGGGGCTAGCCGACGTGACTTACTCCGCGGAATCCTCCGCCGGCCTGGGCTCTTGGTCACCTGTTAGCCTGCAGGTCATCAGCTCAACGGAGACCAGCGAGACGGTCCAAGCCGAAGTCTCGCGGACGGAATTCCCCGGCGTGCGCTTCCTGCGCCTGCGCTTTGCGCGCTGAGCCGTCCCAAGACCGCATTCGGGCCCCGCGGTTAGCCCTTGCGCAGCTTGCGGCCGCCCTCGGCCACCGCGGCCATCATTTCCCTGTTAGGATCCGCCCAGGTTGCCTCATAGCCCTTGGCATAGTTGAACAAGTGCTTGTGGAAATACTCGAAGTAGGTCGCGCGCTCCTCGTCGGTGAGGCGCTGCCAGATCGCCACATTGAGGGCGCGGGCAAGCTTCTGCATCATTTTCAAGCTCAGCCGGCGGCCTTTGCGGGCGCGCTGGGCCTGTTTGTGGGTGAGTTGTTCGGTGGACGCCTCGACCAGATCATGGTTCCCGAGGCCCCAGGCATCCATGAGTGAGTCCAGCGGCTGATCTCCGAGTTCCGTATTCTCCATGCCGCTCCCTAACGCGGTTGGTGGCCATTTGCCTACTGGAAAAAAATCCGTGTTCGCCGCGCCCGTTCATGGTTCCCTCTGCGCATGCAGACGAAGCCGGACAAATCCGCCATCCTCGACCTCTACTTCATGGATGCGCGCTGCAAGCTCATCGACATCGCCGCCTTCCTCGACCGCCTCGACCGGCACAGCGGCACGGCGGACTTCCGCCACCCGTCGTTTCTAACCGCCCTGCAGGCCCTGCAGGCCCCGGCACCCGGCAAGTCGCGCGTCCAGAGCGTCCTCGAGAGTCTCTCAGATCCATCCACCGAGCCGGCCGCCAAGGCCGGCATCCAGTTCGCCTGGGGCGCCCCGCCGGAGGTGCCCGCCACGCCTGGCTGCTAGAGCCACTAGTTGCTAGAGCCATCACCCACGCCCAACTTTTTTGCCGCAGTGAAATACATCGAGCCCCACGCCCATATGGTCAGCCGCACCACGGCGGACTACGAAGCCATCGCCCTGGCCGGCTGCGAAGCCTTGTGTGAGCCGGCCTTCTGGGCGGGCTACGACCGCGCGTCGGCCCAGGGGTTTTATGACTACTACCGGCAGCTGACCGAGTATGAGCCGCGGCGCGCCGCCAAGTTCGGCATCCCGCACTACTGCTGGCTGTGCATCAACCCGAAGGAGGCTGAGGACGCCGTCTTTGCCCGCGAAGTCATGGCCATCATCCCCGACTTCCTCGACAAGCCCAACGTGCTTGGCATCGGCGAGATCGGCCTGAACAAAAACACCCGCTCCGAGCTCGCCATCTTCGAGGAACACGTCGAGATCGCCAAAAAACACCACCTTCCGATCCTCATCCACACCCCCCACCTCGAGGACAAGCTCAAGGGCACCCGCCTGATCATCGATGCCCTCAAGAATGCCAACGTCGACCATGGCCGCGTCATCATCGACCACGTCGAGGAGCACACCGCCGCCCTGGTGTTGGACGCGGGCTTCTGGGCCGGCATGACCCTCTATCCGGAAAGCAAGTGCACCCCGGCGCGCGCCGTCGACATGCTCGAGACCTTCGGCATGGAGCGCATCTGGATGAACTCCGCCTGCGACTGGGGGGTCTCCGACCCGCTGGCGGTGGCCAAGTGCATGCAGGAAATGAAGAAGCGCAGGCACCCGCGCGAGATCATCGAGAAAGTCAGCTTCCACAACCCGGTCGCGTTTTTAAGCCAGTCACCTAACTTCAAGGTTCCCGTCTAAGCCCGCCGTGAAAGTCGACGCCTCAACCCACCTCGCCTACTGCACCAACATCCATCCGGCGGAAACCTGGCAGGAAACGTTCGCGGCGCTCAAGACCCATCCGTTAGCGGTGCGCGACCGGCTCGCCCCCGACGGCCCGTTTGGCATCGGCCTACGGCTCTCCGCCCAGGCGGCCGCGGACATCCTGGTTGGCAGTCGGCTCGACGAGTTCCGCGAGTGGCTCCGGGCGGAGAACTGCTACGTATTCACCATCAATGGCTTTCCCTATGGCGCGTTTCACGGCACCAAGGTCAAGAAGGACGTTTTCCGGCCCGACTGGAGCGATCCGGCGCGGCTGAGCTACACCAAGGACCTTTTCACCATCCTCTCCCACGTGCTGCCCGCCGGGGTCGACGGCTCGGTCTCCACCCTGCCGGGGTCGTTCAAGACCTTTGGCGCCGACCGCGCCCTGGTGATCGCAAACCTGTTGGAGATGGCTAACTTCATCGAGGCGCTTGCCAGCGTTTCCGGCCAGGACCTGCACCTGGGCCTTGAACCGGAGCCCTTCGGCCTGTTCGAAAACACCGCCGAGACGCTGCGCTTCTTCGATGAACTCCTCGATGCCGCGCCGCATCCCGACGTCGTCCGCCGCCGCCTCGGCATCAACTACGACTGCTGCCACTTCGCCATCCAGTACGACGACTGCCGCGAGTCGCTCGGCGCCCTGCGCGCCAGCGGGCTGCGGATCTCCAAGGTCCACCTGTCCAACGCCCTTACGCTTGACCCGCGCGACCCGCTGGCAATCGCCCGCATCGCCGGCTTCCAAGAGCCCACCTACCTGCACCA
>JBILQA010000156.1:0-6999 GCA_044373535.1 Akkermansiaceae bacterium
CCGCCGGTGATGCCGTCCACATCGAGCGCCTCGCCGACAAAGTACAGCCCCGGTGTCACGCGGCTTTCCATGGTGCGGAAATCCACCGTGGCGCGCTCAATCCCGCCGCAGGTGACAAACTCGTCCTTGTTGGTCGTCTTGCCCGCCGCCTCAAACCGACACCCCTTGAGCATGTCCACCAACGCGCGCGCAGCCGGCTTCCCGAGCTGGCCCCACGTGAGCTCGCCGATCCCGCAGGCGCTAACAAGCCGCTCCCATAGCCGCCGCGGGATCGGCGCTATCGGCACGTTGCGCACCTGCTTGGCCCCGTGCGCCGCGCGGTTCTCCAACAAAAGCGCCTGGATCCCCTCGGCTGACAGCTCGGGCAGCCAGTCGACGCGAAAGGCAAAGTGGTGCTCGGCGGCCGCCATCGCGCGCGCCTCCCAGGCCGAAAGCCGCAGGATCGCCGGGCCACTGACCCCGCGGTGGGTGATGAGCAGCGGGCCGTGTTGGACCGCCTTGGACCCCTCGCGCCACACCGCCACCCGCGGGTGCGCCAGCCCGGAAAGCCCCTCAAGGCGCGCATCGCTCACGTTGAAGGCAAACAACGAGGGCACCAGCGGCTCGAGCTTTTGGCCCAGCGCCCGCAGGCTCTCCACCAATGCGCTCCCCTTGAGCGATCCCGTCGCGATGCACACCGCCCGCGCACGCACCGGCGCGGCTTGCTTGTCGAAATTCAGGACGAACTCCCCGCCGTCGGCGCGCTCGATGGCGCTCAGCGCGTGGTGTTGGAAAAGCGGCACGCCCGACTCGCGGGCATGGTGGAGAAAACAGTTGATGATCGTCTCGGAGGAGTCCGTCACCGGGAACATCCGGCCATCGGCCTCGGTCTTCAAGGTCACGCCGCGCGCGGCAAACCACTCGACCGTGTCGCGCGGCTGAAACCGGTGGAAGGCCGCGCGCAGTTCGCGGGCTCCCCGCGGGTAGTTCTTGGCCAATTCCGCGGGATCAAAACACCCATGGGTCACATTGCAGCGACCGCCGCCGGAAATCCTCACCTTCTGCAAGAACTGCCCGCCCTTCTCATAGATCGCCACCCGCCTGCCCGGCGCAAGATCCGCAAACCTCAAGGCCGTGAAAAATCCCGACGCACCACCGCCGATCACCGCCAGATCTAACACCTCTTCGCTCGCCACGGCGCAACCCTAGGGCCAGCGCGCGGCCGCCGGAAGGCGCAATTTTGCCGGTTACGGTGCGGCACGATCCAAGATTCCATGCCGCGGCTGCGCATTGGCGTTTGCGGTTGCTTGCTGAAGGAGAGTTTTCAGGGCGACGGGGTCGACGGGTTTGACCAGGTGATGGTCAAAGCCGGCGGCGCGGGACCGCTCCCGGTCCTCGTCTTTCCCCCAGCCGGTCAGGGCGATGAAGGTCGAGGCACTGCTCCACGGTTCCTGATGGATGCGGCGGCAAGCCTCGTAGCCGTTGAGGCCGGGCATGCCGATATCCAGCAGGATCACCGCCGGGTGGAAGGCGTTGGCAACCTCCACGGCCTGCAGCCCGTCGTGTGCGGTGGCCACTTCAAAGCCCATGAGCTCAAGGAAGATCTGAGCGGTCACCGCGGCATCCGCGTTGTCATCGGCGATCATCACGCGGCCGCGCGAGCGGCTCGCCTCGCCCACGCAAGCCGAGGCGGGCGGCCCACCATCATCCGCCGCTTGGCCGGCCGCCACGCATGGCAGGCGCACGGTGAACTCACTCCCGAGACCGACGCCCGCGCTTCTCGCCTCCACGCTGCCGCCATGCATCTCAACGAGCCGCTTCACAAGCATCAGCCCGATCCCAAGACCCCCTTGGGATTTCTCCAGCGAGCGATCAATCTGGGAAAACAGATCGAAGATCTGCGGGAGTTGCTGCGGGGCGATGCCGATCCCGCGGTCACGCACCGAGACAAGCACCTCCGCGCCGTGGACCTCCGCAGTGAGCCAGATCTCCCCGCGTGGCTCGCTGTACTTCGCCGCGTTGTTGAGCAGGTTGAGGAAAACCTGAGCCAGCCGGGTGAGGTCAGCGTCGAGGATCACCGGCTGTGGCGGCAACACCACATGCAGACGATGGCCCATTTCCTCAATCGTCGATCGGCTCGTTTCCACGGCCGAATAGAGCACCTTGGCCAAGTCAATCCGCTCCTTGCGCAGCTCGAGTTTGCCGTAGGTGATGCGGCTCACGTCAAGCAAGTCATCGACGAGGCGAACCAGCTGGGTGAGCTGGCGCTCCATGATGATGCGCGTATGCTCAATTGCTTCAGGCCTGTTGCGGGCCAGCCGCAGCACTTCCAGGCCACTGCGCAGGGGCGCCAGCGGATTGCGCAACTCATGCGCCAGGGTAGCCAGAAACTCGTCCTTGCGCCGGTCGGCGAGCAGGAGCGCGTGCTCGGCTTGCCTGCGCTCGGTGATATCGATGTGACTCAGGACGATTCCCGGCGGCCCATGGAGGACGCGTTGCGCATGCATCAAAAACCAGCGCTCTTGGTGCGGCGCGTGGCAGGGGTATTCCATGGCGAATTCCTGCACCCGACCCTCGAGCACCTCGTCAAGCCCGCGCAGCGCGATCTCCGCGCCCAGATCCCCGTTGGCAATCGAGCGCCGGCATACCTCCAAATAGTTCACCCCCACCGAGACGGCTGCCGGATCCCCGCCATTCTCAACCGCAAACCGCTCCCATGGCTCGTTGACCATGGTCACCTCGCCATCGTCGTTGAGCACCACAATGTGCTCAGGCAATGAATCCAGCACGCCGCGGACCATCTCGCTGTTCTGCCGCAGCGCGCGCACCAAGCTTTCGTCAGGCATTTTTCCGGGGGGTGAACTGTCAAGGATCGCCCCATTTGCCCCTGGCGCAAATTCAGAAAGTGGAAATCCCCCGCACAACCGCCAGCCCCGTCGCCAGCGGACGCTTCCCACCTCGGCGGCAAATGGCTTTCCCAACCCCGCGCGGTTCGCCACTTCGCCTGTAACCACGCCCTGCGAGCCAAAACAAAGTCTTTTCTTTGCCCCGCTTTGCAAGTTGCATCGCCGGGCGAACCCGCGAGCCTCCCTACCACCATGCGTAAACTCCTTCCCTTCCTCCTGATCCTGGCCCTCGTCGGCTCGGTTGTCGCCGTCATCGTGCTGCGCGCCGAGCAGGCCAGCGCGGCCGTCAAGCCCGCCGCCGCCGCCCACCAGGCCAGCGACATCCCAGCCGACCCGAAGGCCACCTTTGGGCGCTTGGACAATGGCTTGCGCTACGTCATCTATCCCAATGCCGAGCCTCCCGGACGCGTCTCGGTGCGCATGCACATCAACGCCGGATCGCTCGCCGAAAAGGAAAACCAGCGCGGTCTCGCCCACTTCCTCGAGCACATGGTCTTCAACGGCTCGAAGAACTTCAAGGCCTCCGAGCTCATCCCGGAGATGCAGCGCCTCGGCATCTCGTTTGGCGCCCACGCCAACGCCTTCACCTCCTTTGACCAGACCGTCTACATGCTCGACCTGCCCAACCTCGAGAAAAACACCCTCGATCTTGGCTTCAACGTCATGCGCGACTTCGGCGACGGCGCCCTCCTCGAGGCCGACTCGGTTGACGCTGAGCGCGGCGTCATCATGTCCGAAAAGCGCACCCGCGACTCGATCTCCCAGCGGATGATGGAGAAGCAGTTCCAGTACCTCCTGCCCAACTCCCTCATCCCGCAACGCTTCCCCATCGGCACCGAGGAGGTCATCACCACCGCCCCGCGCGAACGACTCCTCGAGTTCTATCAGAGCTACTATTACCCATCCAACATGATCTTCGTGGTCGTCGGCGATGTCGACCCGAAGGCAATGGAAGAGCGCATCAAGGCGACCTTCGGCAGCATGAAGGACCCCGCCAAGCTCGGGCCCAAGCCTGAAATGGGCACCATCACCAAGGGCGACGGCCTCAAGGCGGCGGTCTTCGCCGACCGCGAACTCGGGTCGACCGACCTCAGCCTGATGACCCTCAAGCCTTACGAGCACAAGCCGGACACCGTCGCGGCGCGCCAGAGCGAGTTGCCCCTGGCACTGGCCAACGCCATGCTCGACCGCCGCTTTGTCCGCCTTGCCCAGGAGGACGGCTCGCCGATCACCGCAGGCGGGGCGTCGCGCAGCGAGTTCTTCCAATTCGCCGAGTTCGGCTCAATTGACGTCACGGCCACCGAAGACCGCTGGGAGGAGGCCCTGCCGGTGCTCACCCGCGAGTTCACCCGCGTGCTTGCTCACGGCTTCAACGAGGACGAACTGGCCGAGGCCAAGGCAAACATCCTCAACGCCTACGAACAAGCGGTCAAAGCCGCCGACTCACGCCAGTCGTCAGAGCTCGCTACGGGCATCGTCAGTGCGCTGCATGACGAGTTGGTCCTGACCACCCCGCAGGAGGACCTGCGGATCGTCCGCGAGGGGCTCGAGAAGCTCACCGTCGCGCAGGCCCACGCGGCCTTCAAGGCGTTCTGGGACACCGAGGACCTGCGCCTGATCCTAACAACCAAGGAGGAGCCCAAGGACGGGGCAACGCGTCTGGCGGAAATCTTCACCAACGTGCGCAAGGTGGATGTTCCAGCGCTTGCCACGCGCAGCAACGCCGAGTTTGGCTACACCAGCTTTGGCGCTCCCGGCAAGGTGCGCAGCCGCACCGAGGTCGCCGACCTCGGCATCACCCAAGTGGTTTTTGACAACGGCGTGCGCGTCAACCTCAAGACCACCGAGTTCGAGCGCAACAACATCCGCCTCAACCTGCGCTTCGGCAGCGGCAAGCTCACCCAACCGTTGGACATGCCGGGGCTCGACACCTTCATCTCGTCCGTCTACGACGCCGGCGGTCTTGGCAAACACAGCGCCGACGACCTCCAGGGGCTGTTAGCCGGGCGCAATGTCAGCAGCAGCTTTGGCATCGACGAGGACGCCTTCACCCTCGGCGGACGCACGACGCCCGACGACCTCACCCTCCAGCTGCAGCTGATGGCCGCCTACCTGACCGACCCGGGGTTCCGCCCCGAGGCGCTGCGCGCGTTCCGCAACCAACTGCCAGTCATCTACAAGCAGCTTGAGCACTCGGAAGCCGGCCCGCAGGCCGAGATGGGCGCATGGCTCCATGGCGACGACCCGCGCTTCACCTTCCCGAAAATGCCGGTCCTCGCCGCCTACACGCCAGAGAACGCCCAACCGTGGCTGGCCCCCGCCCGCGCTAACGGTTATTTGGAGATCAGCCTGGTCGGCGACTTCAAGGTCGACGCCGCTATCGAGGCGCTCGCCGCCACCTTCGGCGCGCTGCCGCCGCGCGAGGAAAAGAAGCCAGCGCTCGAGGACGCCCGCGTCATCAAGTTCCCCGCCACCCCGGCTGAGCGCGTCTTCACCTTCGAGAGCGAGATCCCCAAGGGCACCGCCATGGTCATCTGGGACGGCCCGGGGATGCGCGACAACATCAGCGAGTTCCGCCGACTCAACATCGTCGCCGAGATCCTCACCAACCGGCTGCGTGAGGAAATCCGCGAGAAGCTCGGCGCCGCCTACAGCCCGAACGCCGGCGCCAGCGGCAGCGATACCTTCAATGACCTCGGCTACCTCATCGCGGTGAGCCCGGGCAAACCTGAGGACGCCCCGCGCATCGGCAAGCTCATCCGCGAGATCGGCGCCACCTTTGCCGCCAAGGGCGCCAGCGCTGACGAGTTTGAGCGCGCCATCAAGCCACTTGTCTCCGGTCTCCAGGACAGCCTGCGCGAAAACACCTACTGGCTTGGCACCGTGCTGGCACAGTCACAGGAGGACCCGAAGCGCCTCGAGTACGCACGCAAGCGCGACGCCGACTATCAGTCGATCACCCTGGACGAAATCAACGCGCTGGCCGCGAAGTACCTCACCGAGCAAAACTCGCTGCGCCTCGAGTTCCAGCCGAAGAAGTAGGCGCCCTAACTTTCCAACGTTCACCCAGGATCGCGATGTCCACCGTCCTTGAGACCATCGACGGTGGCACCCGCTACCTCGAAAAGCGCGGCATCGCCGACGCCAGGCGCAACATGCAGCTGCTCGTCGCCCACCAGCTCAACTGCACGCGCATGGATCTCTACCTGCAGTTTGACCGGCCGCTCGACGACAGCGACCTCGCGCCACTGCGTGAGGCCTTGCGCAAGCGCGGCGAGGGCATCCCGCTCCAACACCTGCTTGGCACCGTCGAGTTCCACCGCCGCGAGTTCGCAACCGACGCACGCGCACTCATCCCACGCCCCGAGACCGAGGAACTTGTCGAGCGCGTCCTCGATCTGCCGCTTCCCCCCAAGCCGGCCATCCTCGACATGGGGACCGGCTCGGGCGTCCTTGGACTCACCATCGCCGCGGAAACCTCCGGCCACGCCACCTTGGCCGACGTCTCGCCTGACGCCCTCGCCCTGGCGGCTGACAACGCCCAACGGCTTGGCCTAACCAATGTCACGCTGGTTTGCTCCGACCTGTTCGCCAGCCTAACCGGCCAGTACGACCTGATCGTCGCCAACCTGCCGTACATCGCCGAGGGCGAGCGCGCCAGACTGGCGGTGGAGGTCCGCCACGACCCTGACTTGGCCCTGTTTTCCGGCCCTGATGGGCTTGATCTGATCCGCCGGTTTATCCCGGACGCCTACGCGCGCCTCAATCCGGGCGGCTGGTTGGCCATGGAGATTGGCCACGACCAAGCGACGGCGGTTGCCGCCCTGTTGGCGGACGTCGGATTTGTTGGCGTCGAGGTTTTCAGCGATTTGAGCAAAATCGCGCGCTTTCCAATTGCTAGAAAGCCCTGATCCCCGGCAGGCTGCGCCGCACCCCGGACGCACCCAGCTCAATGGATAAAATTCTCGTTCACGGCGGCGCCACCTTGCGCGGCGCCATCAATGTCTCAGGCTCCAAAAATGCCTCCCTGCCAATCTTGGCCGCCACCCTGCTGACCGATGAGGACTGCATCATCCGGCGCGTCCCGGATGTCTCGGACACCAACTTCATGGTC
>JBILQA010000157.1:0-6964 GCA_044373535.1 Akkermansiaceae bacterium
GTCCCCCTGGTCCCCAAGCCAGTGGACACCAGTGTGCAGGCACGGGTCGAGTCACCGGAAGACTACGGTCGTCAATGGGATCCGGACGACGGCGAGGATCAGGACTACAACCGGAATCTTTCCGACCGACGGTTCATCCTGCTGACCGACCTTGGGTTGATCGAAAAGCGCAATGCGGATGAATCCCGCGACGTGTTTGTCCAGTCGCTCGCGGCGGGTGGTCCGCGCGCCGGGGTGACGGTGCAGTTGTTGGCGCGTAACGGGGAAGTGCTGGCGACGACGACGACGGACGCGGCCGGGCACGGGTTTTTGCCGGCGCTGAAGGAGGCGGTCCATGAGCGCACGCCGATTGCGCTAACGGCCACGGAAGGCAATGATTTTTCCTACTTGCCACTGCGGCGGCGACAGCTGCAGACGTTGGATTATTCGCGCTTCCAGACTGACGGGTTTCTGGCGTCGCGGATCAAGGCGGTGGAGGCGTTCCTATTCAGCGAGCGAGGGATTTACCGGCCGGGCGACACGATCCACATGGGTAGCCTGGTGCGGCGGCGGGACTGGAGCGCGGTGCTCGAAGGGCTGCCGTTGCGAATGGCGCTCAGTGATGCATCTGGACGGCAGGTTTCCGAGCAGACGTTCCGCCTAACCAGCGACGGGTTCTGGACCGGGGATTTCAAAACCGACGAGAATTGGAAAACCGGCGTGTATGAGGTGAGCTTGGCGGTTCTCTCAGCGGACAACCCACCGCAGCCGCTGCATTACCTCGGAAGCCACACGGTGCGGGTGGAGGAGTTTTTGCCCGACCGGATGAAGCTGGCCGTTGCGCTCGATCCGGCCCCGACGGGCGGCTGGGTCAAGCCCGACGCGCTGACGATCAAGTACGAGTTGCGTTCGTTGTTTGGCACGGCAGAGGCTGGCAACCGCGTGACGACGAAGCTGCAGCTTTCGCCGCGGGCATTCTCGTTCGAGGGCTGGAAGGACTTCACGTTCCACGACCGGAGCGCCGAGGCGTCCCGCTCGACTGCCGGCCAGGAAGAGGATCTGGGCGAGGTCAAGACCGACGACGAGGGGAACGCCAGCGTGGTGTTGGACCTCAGCAAGTACGCGGGAGCCTCGTTCCGGCTTGGGGTGATGGCCGAGGCGTTTGAAAGCGATGGCGGCCGGAGCGTCCGGGGGGCGACCTCGTTGCTGGTTTCGCCGTGGGACGAAATCATTGGCTACAAGTCAGATGGTGATCTGGACTACATCGGCAAGGACAGCGCGCGCAACGTCACGCTGGTGGCCTTGGACAGCAGCGCCAAGCCCGTCGCTGTGGCGGGCTTGAAGCTGCGCATGATCGAATCCCAGGAGATTTCCGTGCTGACCCAGCGCGACGACGGGACCTTTGCCTACCAAAGCGTTGAGCGCGACAAGCCGATAAGCGAAGTGGCCCTTGAGCTGGCGGCGGAGCCAATGGTGCTGGCGGTGCCAACGGTGCAGGCGGGAAGTTTCCGCTATGAGGTGGTCAATGGCGCGGATCAAATCCTGTGCGTCGTTCCGTTCCACGTGGTCGGCAAGGGCGACAACAACCGGTCGCTGGACCGCGACAGCGAGTTGCGCATGCGCCTGGCAAAACCAAGCGTGCGGCCCGGCGAGGAGATCGAGATGGAGATCATCGCGCCGTTTGGCGGGTCCGGGGTGGTGACTCTGGAGCGGGACAAGGTGCTGGCGAGCCAGTGGTTTAGCCTGAAGGAGGGGGGTGGGATCGTGCGGATGAAGGTGCCGGAGACCCTCGAGGGAACAGTGTACGTTAACGCGACGTTTGTGCGTGCCTTGGATTCCCCCGAGATCTTCATGAGCCCGTTGAGCTATGCGGTTCAGCCGGTGACTGTAGAGCCGGTCCGCCGGGAGCTGATGCTGAAGCTCGACACGCCAACGAAGGTGCTCCCTGGGGCCGAGTTGGTGATCGGTTGCACGAGCAGCCAGAAGTCGCGGGTCATTGTGTATGCGGTCGATGAGGGGATTCACCAGATCACCAACTACAAGCTGCCCTCACCGATTGGGTTCTTTTTCCGCAAGCAAGCGCTGGAGGTAAAGACGCTGCAATGGTTTGACCTGCTCCTGCCGGAGTACCGGTTTTTGCTCAACAACGCGGCATTTGGCGGCGACGGCGATGGCGACGCGCTCGCGCAGTTCCTCAACCCGTTCAAGCGCAAGCGCGAGGAGCCGGTTGTCTGGTGGTCGGGCTTGATTGATGCGGGGCCGACGCGCAGCGAGCTACGGTGGACGGTTCCGGAATACTTTGCCGGTGGCCTCAACGTGATGGCCATTGCAGTGAACAGCGAGGCCGTCGGCACGGCCTCGACGCATCTGATTGCGCGATCGCCTGTCGTGCTGAATCCAAACGCGCCGACATTTGCCGCGCCGGACGATGAGTTCATCGTTTCCCTTGGGGTGACCAACGTGTTTGAGGAAGCTGGCGATGCGGAGGTTACGGTGAAGGCGGAGGCCAATGGACCGGCCATCCTGCTGGATGGCGCGGAACAGAAGGTGGTCGTGCCGAATGGTCAGGAGAAAAACCTGCGCTTCCGGGTCAAGGGCGGCAAGGAGCTTGGCGGGGCGGGGATCAAGTTCGTCGCCAGCGCGCGCGGGATGCAGTTCAAGCGTGAGGCGACGTTCAGCATCCGCCCGGCGGGGCCGCGGATCACGAGCGTGCAGTCCGGGTATTTCCGTTTGGCGTCCAAGGAGGTGACTACGCCGCGGGTGTTGTTCCCGCAGTTCCGGGAAGGGTCTGGCACGGTCTCGGCGACTCCGGTTTCCGCGGCAGCGGGATTGCTGCAATACGTTGCGGATTATCCTCACGGTTGTAGTGAGCAGATCACGAGCCGCGCCTTTGCCAAATTGGCCATGGGCCCGCGCCCAGAATTCGGCCAGTCGCCCGAATTGGTCGCAAGCTCCACCGAGTCAGCGCTTGGCCAGCTCTACGAGCGCCAGTCGAGCAAGGGGTGGTTTGGCTACTGGGGCAGCGGCAGTGGAGAAGGGATGGATTTCCTGACCTTGTACGTCATGCATTTTGTCCTGGAGGCGCGCGATAAAGGCCACCCGGTCCCCGAAACGCTGCTGAACCGTGGGAGGAACGCGCTGAAGGTCATGGCGGCCCAGCCGAACGTCAGAGGCGAGGAGGCGTGGTTGCGCGCCTATGCCGTCTACCTGCGCACCCGCGCCGGCGAGGTGACCACCTCGGACCTCTTGAGCCTGCGCGACACGCTGGAAAAGAATGAGAAGGAAACGTGGCACAAGGAGATCACCGGCATGCTCAGCGCCTGCACGTACAAGCTGCTCAAGCAGGACGATGAGGCCAACAAGCTGGCGAAAGCCTTCCTCAAGGAGACCGAGAAGTTTGCGGCCTTTTCCGGCGGCGAGTCGGCGTACTGGAGTCATGCGGACGTCAAGCGGTTGCTGGCGTTCGCCTTGTGCTGCAAACACTTCCCCGAGCTGGTAAAGGACTTTGGCTACAAGGATTGGCAAAGCGTCCTGGGCTGCGTCTGGGAGGAGCGCTTCAACACCCTGACGGCATCCTACGCCTGCCTGGGGCTCAGTGAGTTTTCTGCCCAGGTGGCAGGCGGTTCCAACCTCAAGGTCATCCAGATGGGGCGGGACGGGAAATCCACTCCGCTGGCCACGACCGGATCTTTGTTCCAGATGGCAAAATTCAGCGCCGAGACCAAGGCGTTGCGATTTGAAATGGCGGATGCCAAGGGGACGGACATCGGTGCGTTCTTTCAGGTAACCCAGGCCGGCTTCGATACCGTGCCGCCTAAGGACCAGGTGAAGGACGGGATTGAAGTTTTCCGCACTCTGACCGACGACAAGGGCAAGCTGCTAACCAAGGTAAAGGTGGGCGAGAGCGTGGTCGTCACATTGAGTGTTCGTGGCTTGCACGGAAAGGACATCCCCAACGTGGCGCTGCTTGACCTGATGCCTGGTGGGTTTGAGGTCGAAAAGGACGAGCTCAAGCCGGGGCCGCAGGGCGATGGCGTTAACATTGATGTCCGTGAGGACCGCAACGTGTTCTTCACCAACCTGCGCGGTGCGAATGCCCAAACCTTCACGTACCGCATCAAGCCGGTTTGCGCGGGCAAGTTTGTGGTGCCGCCGCCGTTTGCCGAATCGATGTATGACCGCGGCATCAATGGCCGCGGCGCGTCTGCGCAGCTCGAAGTAGAGACAAGGGAATGAGCTAAGCATTCATGATCCGCTTGACCGGACGATTCAGCGGCCGCCTGCGGCGCGCGGCGCAAGCCAGCGCGCTGCTGGGCGGCCTATTGTTGCTGGTCTGGTGGTTTCTGCCGCGCTGCGAGATTTACCCGGCGTTGAGCTGGTCCCAGGTCGTCTTGGACCGTGACGGCCGGGTGCTCAATTTGACGCTGGCCGCGGACGGCCGCTACCGGGTGCCCGTCAAGCTGGCGCAAGTCCCTGAGGAGGTTCAGAAAGCGACGCTCACCTACGAGGACCGGCGGTACTGGGCGCACCCTGGGTTTGATCCCGGAGCGCTGGCGCGGGCAGGCTGGGGGATCTTGACCGGAACGCCGCGGGGCGGGGGATCGACCTTGACGATGCAGGTCGCGCGGCTGCGCTTTGACCTGGATACCAAAACGTTGGGAGGAAAGGTGGAGCAGGTTTTCCGCGCCATCCAGTTGGAACGACACTACAGCAAAACCGAGATCCTTGAGGCCTACTACAACCTCGCGCCCTATGGCGGTAACGTTGAGGGGCTTGGGGCGGCCTCGCTGCTCTGGTGCCGGAAGAAGTCGAGCGAACTGACTCTGCGCGAAGCCTGTGCGTTGACCGTCATCCCGCAGAGTCCGTCGAGCCGGCGGCCGCGCGCGGACGGAAGTCTTTCAGTAGGCGCGCAAAAGGCCACTCAGCGCTTGCTGCGCGCGATGGAGGATCGAGGCGAGGTGCGGCCCGATCCGCTGGGCGATGCGTTCCGGCTTGCCCCGCAGGCGCCGCCGCGCGAGGTGCCGCATTTGGCCCGTCGCTTGTGCCTGGCAACCAAGGACGCGGAGATCATGACGACGATCAAACGCGACGCACAGCAGCAGGTTGCGGCGAGCATGGCGAATTTCCTGCGGCGTCAGGAAGGGAAGGGGCTGAACAATGCCTGCGCCTTGCTGGTGGATGCGCCAACGCGGCAGGTGCTCGCCTACGTAGGATCGGCCGAGTTTTTGGATAAATCGATCCTTGGCCAGGTCGACGGGATCATGGCGCGGCGCTCGCCCGGTTCGCTGATCAAGCCGTTTGTCTACGGACTGGCCTTGGACGAGGGGCTGATCCATTCACGCTCATTGCTCAGTGATGCGCCGCTGCATTATGCCGACTACGACCCGGAGAACTTCGAGCGCGAATTCATGGGGCCGGTTTTTGCCGACGAGGCGCTGGCGCGAAGCCGCAACATCCCGGCAATCTCGCTGACCAACTCGCTGAAGCAGACAACCTTGTACCAGTTTCTCAAACGCTCCCAGGTGCCGCTTGATCATCCGCAGGAGTATTACGGTTTGGCGCTGTGCCTCGGTGGCTTTGAGCTCAGCCCGGAGCGCGCCGCGGGGCTGTACGCGGCCTTGGCCTCCGATGGCGAGGCGCGCCCGCTGGTGATGCGGCGCGGGGAAGCCAGGCGCGGGGAAGCCACTAAAGGTCTGACCTCTTCTGGAGGGAAGTCGATGGGGCTGAGTGAGGCATCTCGGTTCTTGGTGCTCCAGATGCTGCGCCGCGGGGCGTCGCTTGGGGCGAACTATGCCTTCGCCCAGGCGGACCCGGAGGTGGCGTGGAAGACCGGGACGTCTCATGGATTTCGCGACGCCTGGGCGGCCGGAATCAAGGGGCGCACCGTGTTGCTCGTCTGGATGGGGAATTTCGACGGCAGTCAGAATGCGTCGCTGGTTGCGCGCACGACGGCGGCGCCGCTCATGTTCGACATCTTCCGCGGACTTTCTCCGGAGATGCGTGCGGTTGATGCCGAGGCGCTTGGTCATCTGGCGGGGGATTCTCAGGTGGCCCCCGAGACGGTGGGAAAAGTGGAACTCTGCGCGACCTCGGGAATGATTCCCATGCCGTTCTGTCCGCACCGGATGATGGGCTGGTTCATTCCGGGGACATCTCCAATTGCTCCCTGCACGCTGCACCGCAGGGTTTGGATTGATCCCACGTCCGGCCTGCGCGTTCTGCGCAACGACGGCCGCGCGAACCTGCGCGAGGAAGTCCGCGAGTTTTGGCCGCCGGAAATGCTTAATCTTTTCCGCCTCGCGGGAGTGCCGCGCACCCCGCCGCCGGGCATCGCAGCGGGCAGCGTGGCGGCCAACGATTCCGGCATGGCCCCGCGGGTTCTTTCCCCCTTGCCCGGGCGCTCCTACCTTTTGGATCGCAGCAACCCGGCGCGCCGCTGCGTGCCCCTGCGCGCGGAAACCTTCGACGGCTCCGCCCGCGTCTTTTGGTTCGCCAACGGCATTTTCATCGGCTCTTCGGCACCGAGCGAAGACTTCCTCTGGTCACCCGAACCCGGTGACATCCGCCTGCAGGCTGTCGACGAAGCTGGTCGCTCCACCACGGTGGCCTTTGTCGTCGGGGCACAATGAGTCAGAAAAGTTTGCCGTTCAGCTTTCAAAACCCAGCCTTTGGATTAGCGAGGCGTTGCGGTTCTTGGCGCGCCAAATCATCCGCTGTTGGCCGACGCGTTCCGCCTATCTTCTTGGAGAGCCGGCCCGCAAGGTCCGGCCTCAGTGGGGCATAAACGCCTTTGGATTAGCGAGGCGTTGCGGTTCTTGGCGGCGTTTCACCTATCTTCTTGGAGCGCGAAAAACCCATCCCGGACTGCATGGAATTCCGGAGTTTCCCTGCATGTTTTGCGGCGGCTCGGGCGGCTTGTTGGCTGCAACCAGCGGTGGAAAAATTGTTAGAAAAAGGGTTGCGGCCAGTGAGGAAAAGATATCGA
>JBILQA010000158.1:0-6960 GCA_044373535.1 Akkermansiaceae bacterium
ATTTTGGTCCATGCGGTGGAGCTCACGACCGCGCAGAAGGACCTGTACGAAACCGTGCGCGCCAGCATGGACAAGCGCGTGCGCCAGGCGATCGCCGCGCGCGGGCTGGCCGAGTCGCGCATGGTCTTCCTCGAGGCCCTCCTGAAGCTGCGCCAAATCTGCTGCCACCCGCAGCTCCTCAAGATGGCCGACAACCATCCGCTGCCCGAGCAGTCCGCCAAGTTAGACTACCTCGCCGAGTTGTTGGACACGCTTGTCGAGGAGGGCCGACGCGTGCTGGTCTTCTCACAGTTCACCTCGATGCTGGCCATCATTGCCCAACACTTGGAGACGCAAAAAATCCCCTTCCTCAAACTCACTGGAGAATCAAAGGACCGCGGCGCGCTGGTGGAGAAATTCCAGTCCGGCGCCATCCCGGTTTTTCTCATCTCGCTGAAGGCCGGCGGGACCGGGCTCAACCTAACAGCCGCGGACACCGTCATCCACTACGACCCGTGGTGGAACCCGGCGGCCGAGGCGCAGGCGACGGACCGTGCCTATCGAATCGGCCAGGACAAGCCGGTGTTTGTCCACAAGCTGCTGTGCGCGGGCACCGTGGAAGACCGGATCCATCAGCTTCAACAAAAGAAGTCGCTGCTGGCCGACGCCCTGTTAGCCGAGCGGGCGACTCCCGCGGTGATGGACGAGGCGGCGGTCGCCGCGCTGCTCGCGCCGCTGGAGTGAGTGTCGCACGTGGCGGAGCACGGGACCCCGCGCGCCGCCATCGCCTCCCTTCGGACTGCTCGCTTCCAGCAGGTTGACGCGCCGCGACCAAGCCTGCACGCTGCGGTTCATCATGAGCCGCGTCCGCCTATTTTTCCTTGGTCTTTTTCTTTCGAGCGGGTGGTTGCATGCGGCGGCGGATGCGGACGAGGCGGCCCGCGCACTGGCGCGTGAGGCGTACGAGGCGCGCACGTTGAGCAGCAGTGGCGGAGCGAGCCTGGCGTACCGCCTGCTCAAGCCGCCGGGCTACGATCCGGCGCGCAAATACCCGTTGGTGTTGCTGCTCCACGGGGCGGGCGAGCGCGGGACGGACAATGCGGCGCAGCTCAAGCACGGCGCGGCGATTTTTTGTGCGCCCGGGGTGCGGGAGGAATACCCGGCGTTTGTGGTCGTGCCGCAGTGCCCGCCGGACCAGAAGTGGGTCAACATCGATTGGGGCAGCGACAAACCAGTCCAGCCGGCCGAGCCGAATGCGGTGAGCCAGCTCGTCCTTGAGCTGCTTGCGGCGCTGCAGAAGGAATTCAGCATCGATGCGGACCGGCTGTATGTGACGGGCCCGTCGATGGGCGGTTACGGGACATGGGACATGGTGACGCGCCACCCGGAGATGTGGGCCGCGGCGGTGCCGGTCTGCGGCGGCGGCGATCCATCCACGGCCGCGCGCGCGAAGGCTGTGGCGGTTTGGGCCTTTCATGGGACGCAGGACAAGGTGATCAAACCGGCGCGCAGCCAAACGATGATCGCCGCGCTGGAGGCGGCCGGCGCCAGGCCGTGGTTCAGCGAGTACACGTACACCGGCCACGAGGCCTGGGTCATCGCGTACCATGAGCCGATGCTGTTGCCCTGGCTGTTTGGCCAAAAGCGCGGCCAGGCATCGCAGGCGTTTGCCACCCTGGCCGGGCCGCATGCCCAGCCGCCGACCAACCAATGCCCCGGCGCCGGCCCGATGCAGCCGGGGATCTGGTTCCGCAACCTATGGCTGAGCCGGCGCAAGGCGTGGGACGCGTCGAAGCAAGCCGACCAGGGGGCAGTGGTCTTCTTTGGCGACTCGATCACCCAAGGGTGGGAATCCCTCCCCCAAGATTTCCCCAACCTGAAAACCGCCAACCGCGGCATCAGTGGCGACACCACCCGCGGCCTGCTCACCCGCGTCCAGGGCGACGTCCTCGACCTCCACCCGCGCGCCGTCTCCCTGCTCATCGGCACCAACGACCTCGACCAAGGCGGCGACCCCCAGGTGGCCCTGGCCAACGTCAAGGCGCTCGTCGCCGAGCTGCATCAAGCCGATCCTCAGATGCCCATCATCCTCAACAAAATCATGCCCCGCGCCATGGACCCCGGCCGCTACCCGGAAAAAATCCAAGCCCTCAACGCCCTCTATCAAGACGCCTTCGCCAACGACCCGCGCATCACCTTCTGCGACACCTTCCAGCTCTTCGACTCCGGCAATGGCTCAGTCGACAAGGAGATCTTCCCCGACTTCGTCCACCCCAACGCGGAAGGATACGCGATGTGGAAAGCGGCGTTGGCGCCGATCTTTGAGAAGCTCAAACTCGGCAGGGGACGGTAGGGAGTTTGCTGGTTTTCAGTGTTCAGGAAGACTGGTCGCGCCAAGGAGCCGCGACTTTAGTCGCGTGTCTGGGGCGATGAAACGCGACTGAAGTCGCCACTCCTTGTTTATTCCGCCCGGGTGCCGGCCTGGATGAGGGACATCTTTTCCGGGTCGAGGTGGGATTTGAGGGAGGCGTTGACTTGGTCGAGGGTCAGGGAGCGGAGGGAGTTGGGGAAGGAGTCGAGCCAAGTGAGTGGGAGGTTGCGTTGGGCGCAGGTGAGAAGTTGGGAGGCGAGGCCGGAGGTGGTTTCCAGGGAGACGGCGAACTGGCCGGCGGCGGCGGATTTTTGGTAGTCGAGTTCGGGCTGGGTGAGGCCATCGCGCCACCATGAGGTGAGTTCGCGGCGGGTGGAGGTGATGCCTTGGTCGAGCAGGGCGGGGGCGAAGGTGGCGGTGATGGACCATGCGCCGGGGCGGATGGAATCGTCTGTTAGCGAGGAGGTGATGCCGTAGGTGAGCCCTTCACGGTCGCGGACGTTGCCGACGAGGCGGCTGGTGAACCCACGGCCAAGGGCGCGGGTGGCAAGCGTGAGCGGCAGCCAGTCCGGGTCGGAGGCGCGCAGGCCGCTCGGCTGGCCAAGGACCACCGTGATGCTGGATTTGTTGGGCATCGGGATGGATTTTGCCGCGGCTGGCGGGGACGGCAGGTCGGCGGCCGGGGTGGGAGGTTGCGGAGTCCAGCCGTGGAAGGCGGGGGAGATTTCTGTTAGCGCGGCGAGGTTGCCCAACGCTGTCAGGTCCCCGGCGATGGCGAGGTGCATGCCGGTCGGGCTGTAGTGGGAGGCATGGAATGCGCGGACGTCGTCGAGCTTGGCGGCTTTGATGGCGGCGAGCATTTCCGGGATGCTGGCGCGGCGGGCCGGGTGGCCGGGAGGATAGATTGCTTGGGAAAACGCGATGGCGGCCAACTCGTTCGGGTCATCGAGCGCCTGCTGGGTGGCGGCGGCAAGCTGGGTTTTCGCTTTGGCGAACTCGGCGGGGGCGAATGCGGGGTAGCGGAGTTGCTCGGCGAGCAGGTTGAGGACGAGCGGGAGGTCCTTGCTGAGCAGTTGGATCTCAAAGCTGAGCGCATCCGCGGAGACGGTGAACTCGAGAGCGACGCCGGCGTCCTCAAGCATGCGGGCGATGGCGAACTGGTCGTGGCTTTTGCTGCCGCGCTGGATCATGTCGGCGGCCAGATGGGCAAGGGCGCGGTTGGGCGAGGCGCCTTCGCCGGCGGCCAGGCTGCCGGAGATGCTGATGACGTCTTTCGTGCTGGTGTTGCAGAGGAGGAGGTCGATGCCGTCAACATTGAGGCGGGCAACGCGGGTGGCGAAATCGGTGGCGGCCGGCGGGCTGAGGTCTGCGGCGGGCGCTTGCGGCGCCACCACGGTCTTGAGCTCCGGGGAGGAGCCGGACTTGGCGACCTTCGGCGCGGCGGCCTGCTCGCTGGCGGGGATGAACCACCCGGTCACGCTGTGCGCGCTGGTGAGGTAGGTCGTTGCCACGCGCTGGACGTCCGTCGCGGTGACGGCGCGGAATTTTTCGTCGAGGGCGAGGAACAATGTCCAATCGCCGACACCGATGCACTCGTTGAGCTGCCAGGCTTTTGCCAGCGAGCCATCGCGCGCGAACGACCGCTCGGCGAGAAGCTTGGCGACCGCGGTCTGGACTTCCGCCGCGGTGACGCCAGTGGTTTTCACTTTATCGATTTCCGCGAGCAGGCGTTTTTCCACCTCGTCGTGGCGGGTCCCATCGGTGAGCTCGGCGGTGAGGACGTGCAGCGAGGCGTCCCGGGTGAAGTTCGCCAGGCCGGCGACTTCGGTTGTGAGGCTCTGATCGGTCAGGGAGCGATAGCAGCGGCTGGTTTTCCCATCGCTGAGGATGGCGCTGAGGACCTGCACGGCGGGCCAGTCCGGGTGGGTCGCTTGCGGGGTCTTGTGGGCAATGGCAACCACGCCAAGCTCGCCGGCGGCCTGGACAACCACGCGGCGCGGGCCAGTTTGTTCCGGCTCCTCGGTGTAGACCTCAGGGATCGGCTGCGGGGACGCGGGGATCGGGCCGTAGTGCTTGGCGATCTCCTTGAGGGTAGCGTCCGGGTCAAAGCCGCCGATCACGGTGACGGTGGCGTTGTTTGGCCAGTAGTAGGTGTCGTAGAACGCGCGGAGCTTTTCGATCGGGACGTTCTCGATGTCCGACAGCCACCCGATCGTGTTGTGGTGGTAGGGATGCGCTTGGAACGCGGAGCTCCAGAGCTCCTTGTCGAGGGCGCCGTAGGGATTGTTGGCATCCCGCTCAAACTCGTTGCGCACCACCACCATCTCCGGGCGCCGGTCGGACTCGCGCAGCGTTAGGTTGCGCATCCGGTCGGCCTCAAGCTCGATGAGCACCGGCAGCGCGTTGGCCGGCAGGGTGGCAAAATAGTTCGTGCAGTCCAGCCCGGTCGTCGCATTGATCTGCGCGCCAAATCGCTCAAGCACTTGGTCGTACCCAAGCCCCTTGGACCGGTCGAAGCGCTGCGTCCCTTTGAACATTAAATGCTCAAGCAGGTGGGTCGCGCCGGTCGTGCCGGTCACCTCGTTGCGCGACCCGACATGATAGGTGACCATCAGCGTCGCCACCGGCAACGCCGGGTCCGGCACCAGCAGGATCCGCAAGCCGTTGGCCAGGCGATACTCGCTGACTTGGCCAACGGTTCGCGCCGGGGAAATCCCCGCGGGTTCGGCATGGACCGCGGCGGTGAAGAGCAGGGAAAGGAGCAGGCGGCAAGGCATTGGAGAGAAGAGTCGAAGGTGGAATCTGGCGGCCAACGTTTAACGTTTAAGATCTAACTTCAAACGTCAAAAACGGGAGAGGCGGCGGGGGAGGGCTTCGTCATGCTGGCCAAGGAGTGGCGACTTCAGTCGCGGTTCATTTCGCCGGACACGCGACTAAAGTCGCGGCTCCTTGTGCGCTAGGGCGCAATGGCTGAATCCTCGCGGGTCAGCCCAAGGGCGTCCATCACCCGGAGCGCGGCGAAGGCGTCGTTGGCGGCGTAGAGGAGTTGCGCGGGCTTGAGTTCCGGAGCCGCCCAGTTGCTCGTGGTCAGGCGCTTTGATTTGTGGAAACTCTGCTTGAGGACGGCTCCGATGGCGGCGCGGACCCCGATCTGCCCTTTGTAGCCGAGCTTGCGAAAGACGTGATCGAGGTCGAGCACGGCGCGCAGCGCGACCCCCAAACTGGCGCGGATCTGCCCACGGTCATTGCGCAGTCCGAACCCGACTTTCAGGACTTTCTCGGACTGCAGCAACTCGGAGACGAGCGCCTGGCATTCCAAACGATGGAGCTGGAAGATGAATGCCCGGTCCCGCAGGGCAAACTGGACAATGTGCGGACCGCGGCTTTTCTCCCCGGCGTGAAATGTGGGCTTCGATTCGGTGTCGAATCCAGCGATGCCTGCCCTCGCGATCTCCCGGCCCGCCTGCTTGATGTCCTCAAGGGTGGTCGGAAGGTGAATGCATTCCAAGGGAAGGCCCTGGAAAGGCTCGAGCAGGGCGGTTTCAACTTTCGAAGGAGCAATGGGGCGCACTCTGGGATGCTCTCAGGAGCCGCTTTGCGGTGTCGAGGGGAAAGGCGCGGTGGAGCAGCGACTTCAGTCGCGTTTCATCGCGCCAGACACGCGACTAAAGTCGCGGCTCCCTGGCGCGTCATCGTGGCGAAACACGCGACTACTGGCGGTCGCTTTCGTTGTTGCGCCCTTTCAGGGCAGGAAGATCTATCCAAACCACAACCCAGGGCTGCGCTGCGACTTTTGACTTTCGAGCTTCCGACTCCCTCACGGCACCGTGACCTCGGCCTTGGCGGGGTAGGAGAACTCCGGGTCGCCGGAGAGGAGGAGGGACTCGCAGAGGGTGCTGAGTTGGGGGGCGGGGGTGAGGGTTTGGACTGGCTTGCCGTTGATGGAGATGCGGACGGGCTTTGCGAGGTCAAGGAGCGACTCGTGGAGCCAGAGGCGGAGCTTGAGGCCGCTGGCGGGGATGGTTTCGCCGGAGTCGGCGAGGGGTTTTTGCCAATCGGCGGCCTGGACGCTTTCGTCGTTCTTGGTCGCGGTGGCGGTGATGGCAATCGAGTTTTCCTGGGTGTTGATCCGGGCGTCGAGGTAGATGACTTTCTTGTCGAGGTCGTTGACGGCGTGGAGCCAGTAGGCGCCTTTGTTCTTCACCTCGTCGTGCTGGAAGAGCGTGACGGTGACACGGTCCGGGTGGGAGCTGCGCGAGAAGGGTAGGAGCCAGTTGGGACCCGGCTGGTAGTTGATCCCGTGACCCTTGCCCGGGTGGACCTCGAGGTGGTTGGTGTACCCATGGGGATCTTTTTGGCGCAGGGTTTCGAGGAGTTCATGCTTGGCGACGGCGTTGGTCACCCGGCCGAACATGGTGTCCCTTTCCCCAACGTCGGTGCGAAACGGCAGGTTGCGCAGGTTCTCGACGTGGATCGAGGTGCCAGACCCGCAGGCCATCCCATTGGCCGCGGCAAACAGGTCAGGATACCTGCAGGCAAGCGTTTCGGTGCCGTAGCCGCCCTCGGAGATGCCGATCAGATAGACCCTGTTGGGGTCGATGTCCCAGAAC
>JBILQA010000159.1:0-6918 GCA_044373535.1 Akkermansiaceae bacterium
GATTGTGTAGAGTACCGAGCCGGGAAGTGCGGTACATTGAATGGGCACCACCCGGACGATCCGGATCTTGTCGCCGCGCCGCAGCGATCGGACGTATTGGAAGCTTTTGCCTTTGTCGGCTTTGAATTCGGCGACTGACACGAGCCACAACGGAACCACGCCCGTGTGCAGCTCCGGTGGTACCTTCACCACTATTTGCTCCTCCACCAGGGCGACCCTCTTGCCGAGATAGCTCGCGAATGGCTGCTGCGTGGAAACACTCGGAACCGACTGGCAGCTGGCAAGCAGCACGAGAAGGAGACTGGAGATAACGGGCCTTGGGAACATCCTTTAGATGCTGCGCAGGAACCACTGGAATCTGCGAGAGCAAAGGGGCTTCCGGTAGTGCGAGCGAAGATACCGCCCAGCGCGGCGCGCAGCTGAGCGACCCGGGTCAGGAGCTGAACGACTTGCGCAGGTGGCTTGGGAGGATGTTGAGTTGCTCGCGGTACTTGGCGACGGTGCGCCGTGCGACGGCGATTCCCTGGCTGGTCAGGGCCTTTGCAATGGCGGCGTCCGAGAGCGGCTTTGACGGGCTTTCGTGGGTGAGGAGTTGCTGGATCGCCTCGCGCACGCCGGCGTTGGAGACCTCGCTGCCATCGCTGGTTTGATAGCCGGTGGCAAAAAAGGCGCGCATTTCCATCAGGCCATGGGGCGTGATGATGTACTTGCCAGCCACGGCACGCGAGACGGTGGTGGCATGAAGGCCAAGCTCGTCAGCAATCTCGTTCATCGTCAGCGGGCGGAGTTGGCGCGGGCCGTGGACGAGGAACTCCGGTTGATGCTCGATGATTTTTTCCGCGATGCTCAGGATGGTCTGCTGGCGCAGCGAGAGCGAGCGGATGAGCGTGCGGCCCTCGCGGATCTGATCCCGAATGAACTGGCGCGCGTCGGCCGGACTTGTCGTGCTGCCGACCATGTCCTTGTAAAAGTCGCTGATGCGCAGCTGCGGCATGTGCTCGTTGGTCAGGCGTCCGATGAAACGCCCATCGATGTCCTTCTCGATGACGACATCCGCGGCGACAAAGGGATTGCCCGACGCGTCGTAGTCGCCGCCGGGGTTCGGGTTGAGCTGGGAAATCCGCTCAGCGGCCTGCGCGACGCGCTCAACGGTGGTTCCCAGAGCCTTGGCAATCTGCGGGTAACGCTTGCGGGCCAGGTCGTCCAGATGGTCGCAGACGATCCGGTACTCCACCGTGGCCGCCTCGCCGGCGCGCTCGAGTTGAAGCATCAGCGAGCCATGCAGGTTGGGCGCTGCGATCCCCGGTGGGTCAAAGCTCTGGAGCAGCTCAAGCGCCTGGTCAAGCAGTCGCCGGGCAATCCCGGTGCGCAGCGACAGGTCGGCGATGGGAATATCCAAGAATCCGCGCTGGTTGATGTTGCCAATCAAGGCGTAGCCGGCTTCCCGCAGCTCCGGCCCGAGGCCTGAGAGCTCAAGTTGATTGGCGAGGTGTTGCTGCAGGGTTTCAGGCGCCACCACCGAGTTGTAGAGGTGCTGGCGCCGCGCCTCGTCATCGGCTGACCAGTCCATGGCGCGGTTCTCGGTGATTGAGCTATCGCGCCAGTCGTCATCCGTCTCATTGAGATGCTCAAGGTCATCGTTCTCTTCGGAATCCTCGTCGAGGGAGACTGACTCGGTGATGTCCTCGAGCGTCGGATTGGTCTCGAGCGCCTGGCGCACCATCTGCGAGAGCTCCAAGGTGCTTGCTTGCAGGATTTCCAAGCTCTTGCGCATCTGCGGCGCAAGAGTCTGCTGTTGGCTCAGCGATTGCTGGAGGGAGGCGTTGGACATGGCTTGGGGGCCCGGGAAGGGGGGCGTGAACCCTCAAAAGGGGTGCTTGAGCACTAAAAGCCATCCGCCGGAAATGGAAAGCACATTTTATGCCATGGATGGCTAAATCGTCAATCAAGCCCGATGGGCGAGCATCTCAGTCCTTCCGCGGGCCCGAAATGCACCCGCGGCGGAGACCATCGGTGTTTTTCCGGGTGGGTGGCCGTGGGCGGGTTTCCGCGTGACGGGGGCGCGTAAGCCATTAGAATAGGGGGATGCAACACCCCCAGACGAGCATAAGGTCGACGAGTTTTTCCGGTTTTCAAGGCAAGATGGAGGGTGCTGGGGTCAGTGGGGCGGCGGTAAGTGCGTTTCGGCGCAATTATGAAGCGCTGGTGCGCAACGAGAGCGGACTCATCGGAGAGGAGGCGATTGCGCCTGCGGTGGATTTGCCCGTCTGGCAGGGAGCGGTGGCGGAGGACCCCGCAGCGGCGCGCGAGTGGCTTGAGCAGGTGGTGGTCATCAAGCTCAACGGCGGTCTGGGGACGAGCATGGGTTTGCAAAAGGCAAAGAGCCTATTGCAGGTGCGCCGCGGGACGACCTTCTTGGATTTGATCGCAAGGCAGGTGGTGAGCCTGCGCGAGGCGTCTGGGGCAAATGTCCGGCTGCTGCTCATGAACAGCTTCAGCACGAGCGAGGATACCCTCGACGCCCTCAAGGAGGTGGCCGGCGGGGTGTTTGCCAAGCGCGGTGACGTTGAGTTGATGCAGAACCAAGTTCCAAAGATTGACGCCGCGACGCTGCAGCCAATCGACTGGCCGGCCAACCCGGAGCTCGAGTGGTGCCCGCCGGGGCATGGCGACCTGTATGCCGCCCTGGCCGGCAGCGGATGGCTTGAACGCCTGCTCGACGAGGGGGTCAAATACGCTTTTGTCTCCAATTCCGACAACCTCGGCGCGGTGCTTGAGCCCGGACTTTTGCGGTACTTTTGTCAAAGCGGCGCGCCCTTCCTCATGGAGGTCACCCGGCGCACCGAGAGCGACCGCAAGGGCGGCCATCTGGCCGTGCGCAAGGCCGATGGTCAGTTGATGCTGCGCGAAGTCGCCCAGTGCCCCGACGAGGACCTTGCCGAGTTCCAAGACATCGATAAACACCGCTACTTTAACACCAACAGCCTGTGGCTGCGACTCGACACCCTCAAGGAGCGCCTTGAGGCCGAGGGGGGCTCGCTGCCGCTGCCGATGATCCGCAACCGAAAAACCGTCGACCCCCGCGACAAGAACTCGCCCGCGGTCTTCCAGCTCGAAATCGCCATGGGCGCCGCCATCGAGTCGTTCCCCGGCGCCGCCGCCATCGAGGTCGCCCGCTCGCGCTTCACCCCGGTGAAAACCACCGCCGACCTCGTTGCCCTGCGCTCCGACGCCTATGAAATCGCCCCCGACGGGTGCATGCGCCTCGTCGCCGCCCGCGCCGGCACCCCGCCCGTGGTTGAACTTGGCGACGAATACAGGCTTGTCGACTCCCTCGATGAGCTCGGCGTGCCATCGCTGGTCGGCTGCGAGCGGCTTTCGGTCAAGGGACGCGCCCACTTCCACGAGCGCGCCGTCATCCGCGGGGTCGTCAGCGTTGAAAACCCCTCGCACGCCCCCGTCGAGGTGCCCGCCGGCGTCCACTCCAACACGCGGATCTAGCCGCGGGGTATAACAGTTGATAAATTAGACAATCTTTCCATCTGGGTTCTTGCCTTTCCGGGTGTGCTTGGTAAGCGAATCGCGCTATGTCGCGAATTGGTGCTCTTGTTGTCCCTGAATCTGGTTTTAAAGGAGTGATATTTGATTGCGACGGGACGCTCGTCGACTCGATGCCGGTGCACTTTGAGGCATGGTGTGAGGCGTTGACGCGGTTTGGCGCGGCGAACATCTTCAAGGAGGATGTGTTTTACGCGATGGGCGGGCGCCCGACCAAGGACATCGTGGTGGAGCTCAACGCGGAATACGGGCTGCGGCTTGATCCGCTGGCGGTGGCGATGGCCAAGCGGGATGCGTTTTTGCGCGGCTTGAAGCGCGTGGAGATTATTGAAGAGGTGGTGGATTTCGCGCGCTCGCTGCGCGGGAAGATGCCGCTGGCGGTAGCCACCGGGGGGACCCGGATGGTCATTGAAAAGACCCTGCTCCACGCGGGGATCTCTGAACTCTTTGACGAGGTGATCACCGCCGACGAGGTGCCGATCGGCAAGCCGTCCCCGGCGGTTTACTTTGAGGCGGCCCTGCGCCTGGGGATCGCCCCGGAGCATTGCCTGGCCTTTGAGGACGCCCCCGCGGGGATCCTTTCCGCCCAGGCGGCGGGCATGCAAGTCGTCGTCGTCCCCTCGCCGCTGGAGTTTGCCAAGGCCTGAAAAGTCAGGAGTTGGGGAAAATCACCGCGGGCGAGGATTCGCGCTTGATTGCGGATAGCTGACTCTATTGATTCCGCCATGGCGGATATTTCTTTAGGCTTGTCGTTTGACGACGTGTTGATGGTGCCGTTGCTCAGCGGCGTCCTCCCAGCGGAGGTGGATGTGTCCTCGTCCCTGGCGGAGGGCTTTCGCTTGAACTCGCCGGTGGTTTCCGCGGCGATGGACACCGTGTCGGAATCCGAACTGGCCATCGCCCTGGCCCGCGAGGGTGGCATGGGCGTCATCCACCGCGCCTGCGGCATCGAGGAACAGGCGGCCATGGTCAGCCGCGTGAAGCGCTCGGAAAGCGCCGTCATTCTCAAGCCCTACGTGGTTTCCAGGCACCAGACCGTCGGCGAACTGCGCGCCATCATGCAGGAGCAGGGGTTTTCCGGTTTTCCCGTGGTGGACGAGAATGGGATGTTAGAGGGGATGGTCACCGGGCGCGACATCCGCCACCTGGACAATCTATCCAAAAAGGTCGGCGAGGTGATGACGCCGCGCGAGCGCTTGGTGACCGCGCCGCCTAACACCGAGCTCGAGGTGGCGAGGCAGATTTTGTACGACAACCGGATCGAGAAGCTGCCGCTGGTGGATTCCGATAACCGTTTGTTTGGCTTGATCACCGGGGCGGACATCGAGAAGCGCATCACCTTTACCCGGGCGTCCAAGGACCCCAACGGCCAGTTGCGCTGCGGCGCGGCGGTGGGCGTGGGTCCCGACTGCCTTGAGCGCGCGCAGGCGATGTTGGACGCAGGGGCTGACGCGCTCTTCATTGATGCGGCCACCGGCCATACGCGCTTGGTCATGGAGATCATCGGCAAGCTGCGCGGGCTCTCCAACCGCCCGGTGGTGGCCGGCAACGTGGTCACCGAACAGGGCGCGCGCGACCTGGTGGACGCGGGCGCCTCGGCCCTCAAGGTGGGCGTCGGCCCCGGATCGATTTGCACCACGCGGGTGATTGCCGGCGTGGGTATGCCGCAGTTCACCGCGATCCAGAACGTGGCCGGCTACTGCCGCGCCAAGGGCGTGCGGGTCATTGCCGATGGTGGCATCCGCTACTCCGGGGACATCGTCAAGGCGATGGCCGCCGGCGCTGACCTGGTGATGCTCGGCTCGTTGTTAGCCGGCACGCGCGAGAGCCCGGGCCAGACGGTCCACTTCCAGGGCCGGCGCTTCAAGACCTACCGCGGAATGGGCTCGGTGGGCGCCATGCGCAAGGGCGCCGGCGACCGCTACGGCCAGAACAGCTCGGGCAAACTTGTCGCCGAGGGCGTCGAGGGGCGCGTCCCCTACAAGGGCCCGCTGAGCGACGTGATCTTCCAACTGCTGGGCGGCCTGCGCTCCGGCATGGGCTACGTCGGCGCCGGCAACCTTGAGGAGCTCCGCGAGCGCGCCACCTTCGTGCGCATCACCCAGGGCGGCCTGCGCGAAAGCCACGCCCACGACATCGTCATCACCGAGGAGCCTACCAACTATCAGCCGCTCTCGTCCTGATCCGCGCACACTAACAGCCGCCAATCCCAACAGCCGCATCTTGCCCCGTTTTCCCCATGTCCGCTGAACCTGCCCACATCATCCTGGCCCCGATCGAGGAGTGCGACCACGTCGCGGTGCTCGATTTCGGCTCCCAATACACGCAGCTCATCGTGCGCCGCGTGCGCGAGCTTGGCTACTACGCCAAGCTCTATCAACCGGAGAACCTCGCGGCGATTGGCCGGCCCGGGGCGATCATCCTCTCGGGCGGGCCGAAGAGCACCTCCGAGGTGGACGCGCCGGACATCGATTTTGCCGCGCTGCAGGGATTTGGCGTGCCGGTGCTAGGCGTGTGCTACGGCATGCAGCTGCTCAACATCAAGTTTGGCGGCAGCGTGCAGGCCAGCGACAAGCGCGAGTACGGTCCGGCGCAGTTGATGCCGCGCAAGATGGAGGGCCTCTACGAGGGCATTTCGAGCAGCTCGCAGGTGTGGATGAGCCACTCGGACACCGTGAAGGTTCTGCCGGACTGCGCGGAGGTGTTAGCCGCCAACCAGAACGGCACGCCGGTGTCGCTGAAGTGGGGTGAGCGGTTCTACGGCATCCAGTTCCACCCGGAAGTGACCCACAGCCACGAGGGGCTGCGCATCCTGCACAATTTCCTGCTCACGGCGGGCGAGCTGCAGGCGTTCCACATCGAGGACTTCAAGCGCGAGCTGCTAGACGGGATCCGCGAGAAGGTGGGCGACCGGCAGGTCGTCTGCGGGGTGTCCGGCGGGGTGGACAGCACCGTGTTGGCCGTCTTGCTCAAGGAGGCCGGGGTGAACATGCGCGCGATCTTTGTCGACCACGGGCTGCTGCGCAAGGACGAGGCGCGCGAGGTGGAGAGCAACTTCCACCGGATGAAGGTGCCGATTGAGACGGTGAACTCGTCGGCGCAGCTGTTAGCCGCGCTGCACGGGGTGGCCGAGCCTGAGAAGAAGCGCGAGATCATCGGCAACCACTTTATTGACGTGTTCTGGCAGACGGTGGGCAACGCCGACATGCTTGCCCAGGGGACGCTCTATCCGGATGTGATTGAGAGCGCGTCGAACGACAAGTCCAAGGCGTCCAAGATCAAGACCCACCACAACCGGGTGGAGCGCATTCTTGAGCTGCAGGCGCAGGGGAAGGTGCTTGAGCCGCTCGCCGAGTTGTT